>CAXTJY010000060.1:3550-9601 GCA_964244395.1 uncultured Rhodovarius sp. | reverse complement strand
GATCGCCCACAGGCTCAGCCGCAGATTGGGGAAGTCGCCGCTAACATGGATGGCGAAGCCGCCTGACGTCTGCATCTGCTGCCAATGCGGGCTGCCGCGATCCAGCTCGAAATAGGTCGCGCCGGCGTGGAAGGGGATCTGCCGCGGCGCCACCGGCAGCGGCCGCACGATGATGCCGGGCAGCGCCACGTTCACCAGCTCGCGGATGTGCTCGACCGCGCCGATCTTCACCTGGTTGGGGAATTGCCGGCGGATCGTCTCGCCGGGGATGTCGGCCATGACCGTCAGCACGAATTGCCCGGCGCGCAACAGGTTGCGGTCGAGGATGGGGCCGACGCGCACGCCATGGCTGCGCTCCTGCAGCGGGATTTCGACCGCGTTGGTCTCCAGCACCGCCGACAGACTGCGGCGCAAATCCGCCACCACGGGGGCGAAGCTGCGTTGCAGATCGTCATGCCGGTAAGCCGGATAGACCGTGGCCTTCTTGTCCGGCGCGGTGAAGGTGGCGAGTTCGCCGGCGAGCTGGATCAGGGTGGCGAATAGCGCCTCTGGGTGGACGTTCCCGGCATCGGCCATATGCGCCATCAGCGGCAGGCTGCGGTTGATGGTCTGCAACAGCAGGAAGTCGGCCACCTCGGCCACGCCGCGGGCACCGGGCTGGGACAGGCGCGCGCCCAGCGCCTCGGCCCGCTGGCCCAGCATGCCCACCAGCTCGCCCAGAATGTTGGCGAGCGAAGGCACGGCGGAGACGCGCAGGCAGGGCGGCATGTAGCGGTCGTCGATCACCACGCGGCGATCGGCCTGCACCTCCACGATGCGGGCCAGGCCCAGGCAGGAGAAGCCGGCGCGCTCCTCGCTTTCCAGCATGTACCGCAGGCGGGGGCGACCCACCGCGAGTTCTGCCGGCAGTGTGGCGTCCGAATGGGTGTCGTAGGCCTCGAAGGCGCGCAGGCTGTAGCGGGCGGCAGCCCCTTCCGGCCCCTCGGTGGCGGTGACTTCGGGGCTGCCCGGCTGGCGCACCGGGAGGGCCAGATAGACGATCTGGTTGCGGGTGCCCTCGATCAGGTCGAGCGGCCGCGGCTGGTCGGCGGTGCCGGGGATGGCGAAGGGCGTGCCGTCCTCCAGCACGCCGGCGATGCTGGACAGGGCGAATTTCCCGGCGCCGAGCAGGTCGCGGTCCAGCGCCAGCTCGGTCACGCCCCAGGGATGCGGGCGCAAGGGGGCGGCGCGGGCCTGGAGCAGATGCTCGAAATATCGATCCTGCTGCTGATAGTGCTGGGCGCGGAGGAACATGCCCTCCTGCCACACCACCTTGTCATTCCAAGCCATGCCGCGTGTGTGTCCTTGCCGCTGTTAGCCGCGTGCTGCTTCCTCATACGCCCGGGCGAAAGCCTTGCCGAAAGCGCTGTCGAAATCATCCTCGAACTGATCGATCACCTGCTGGTGAAGCTTCTTGTAGGCGGTCCAGAGCGCCTTTTCCTTCGCGCCGGGCATGATGCCGCCGGAGGGGGTCTCGGCTTCCAGCGGGCCTGGCGCCAAGCGGGTCAGCAGCGCACGCGCCGCCGCCTGGGTGGCCGCCAGGGTGGCGATCTGATGCGCAGTCAGGTCCTGCACCGTCTCGCGCATCGCCGCCGGGCCGTTGGCTTTGGGCGACAACAGCGCCTGCACCGCCTGGTCGTCCGTCGCGGCGAACTTCACCGGGTTGTTGCCGGCGGCGCGCAGCATGGTCTGCTCGATGCGGAACTCACGCTTCACATCGGCCCGGGCGATGAGCAGCGCGCGCATGCCGGCCACCGAGGCGCGCAGGGCGGCGCCGGCGGCGGTGAGCGCGGCGGCGGCGTCGGTGCCCGGCGGCGGCGGCGGCAGGCCGGCGGATTGAAACAGCAGGGCCAGGGCGCCATCCATTCCGCCGCCACCGGATGTCTCCACGGGTGGCGCGGGAGCCAGCGGCGGCGGTGCGAAGGCGACCGGCGGCGGCAGGGCGCTGGGTGGCACGGCGGGCACATCCAGCGCTGCGAAGGGGCTCTCCGCCACCGGCGGGGCCGAGACGGCAGGCAGGCCGAGGTCCGCGAAGGGGTCCGGCAAGCGGTTATCGGGCGTGGTCGGCGCGGCCGGGGAAAGCTCAGCGAAAGGGTCGGGCAGCGGCGCGGCCGGGGTGGCGATGGCGCGCGGCGGCCGCATCTCGGCGAAGGGATCCGGCAGCGGCGCGGCCTCCGGCGGGGGATCGGGCAGCGGCGCCGCGCCGGCCGGGGCCGAAGCGTCCATGAAGGGGTCGGGCAGCGAAGCCGCCTTCGGGTCGGTCCGCGGTGCGGCGGCGCTCGGAAAGGGGCCGTCCGCGAACGCGTCCGGCAGCGGCGACGCGGCGAGCGGCGCCGAGACATCCGCGAAGGGATCAGGCAGCCGCGCGGGGGGCGGCGTGGCGAACGGGTCCGGCCGGGCTGCGGCCGAGGGCGAGGCGCCTGCTAAAGGGGGAGTGGCAGCCGGCGGCCGCGGCGCGGGCTGCCCTGGCGGCGCGTCGGCGAACGGGTCCGGCAGCGCGTCGAAGGCGCTGGCGGGGGATTTGGGCGGCGCCGCCCAGTCATCCGGCAGCAGGTCCGGCATCGTCGCCCGCGGCGGGGTGAAGACGTCGCTGGTGCTGGGCCGGTGGTCCGGCATCACAGGGCCGGGGTCGTCCGGCGCAAAGGGGTCGAAGTCGGCCGGCAGCAAGGGCGCGTGGCCGCCCGGGGTGCCGCCGGCGGGCGACAGCCCGGGCAGCGGCACCGAGAAGATGTCGGACACCGGCGGTGGCGCCATCGGGTCCGGTATGGCGTTGGCGCTTTGCCAGCGGCCGCTGCCGTAGACCGCCTCGTCCTCGACCCGGCATTCGATCTCGTAGGCGCCGAGCCGCAGCCGGTCGCCGTCGCGCAGTTCCTTCGTACGGTCGCGGCCCAGCGGCTCGCCCGAACTGTTCACGAAGGTGCCGTTGGTGGAAAGGTCGCGCACCTGCCAGGCGCCGGAGAGGAATTCGACGGCGCAGTGCCGCTTGGAGAGGACGCGGTCGGGGTCGTTCAGCACCCAGTCGCATTCGGCGCCGCGGCCCAGGCTGTATTCGCCGCCCTGCACCCGGCGCTGCTCCGGCACGGCCCGATCCGGGCAGCGAATGATGGAGAGCACCAGAACCACGCGAACCCTCCCATTCTTGAAGGCGATACTAGGCCTCGCCCGGCGGCCCGCGCAAGAAACGCCGGGACGGCAAAGCGTGGGCCCCGTTCCTCAAGATTGCGTTCCACGCGGCCGGGTGGCTGCCGAGCGGCATGGCGGGCGACGCCTCGAAAGCCGGCGTGTCGGCCAGGATGGCGGCGTGCCGCACGGCGGTGAGGGGGCCGAACCCGCTCTCGTGCGTTTCGAGCAAGTCCGCGATGCCGGCCTGGTCGGGCTCGGCGGCGCCAAGCCCGTCGATACGGCCCAGGGTGCGCAGCCACATGCCGGTGCGGGCGAGCGAAACGCGCACCCGCCAACTGCCGCCCTCCTCCGCGCGGCGCAACCAGGCAGCCATCACGCCCAGCGCGAGCAAATAGCCGCTGGCGTGGTCCAGCGCCTGGCAGGGCAGCACGCGCGGGGTCGCTTCACCCGCTGCGTCGGCCTCGTCGGCGTTGATGCCGGTGCTGGTCTGGGTCAGGCTGTCGAAGCCGCGCTTGCCGCCCCAGGGGCCGGCGACGCCATAGGCGGAGAGGTGGCCGACGACGATGCCGGGGCGCAGTTCGGCCAGGCGTTCGTCCGGGAAGCCCAGGCCGGCCAGGGCACCTTCGCGGTAGCTGCGCAGCAGTGCATCGGCACCGGTGACGAGTTCGGCCAAGCGGGCGCCATCCCGTCGCAGGTCGAGAAACGCGTTGCGCTTACCCCGCCCGGTGTCCATCACCAGCGTCTCGATGGACGGCAGATGCGGCGCGGAGATGTGCAGCACGTCGGCGCCATGCGCGGCCAGGGTGCGCCCAGCGACGGGGCCGGCGATGACGCGCGTCAGGTCCAGCACGCGCATGCCGGCGAGGGGCCGGGCGGCGGCTGGCGGCAGGGGCGTGGGCGGGGCGGCGCCGATGCGCTCGATGCTGACCAGGGGCTGCGCGGCCAGCGCGTCGGATTGCGGGTGCGCCAGCCATTCGGCGTGGCTGCGGAAAGCGGAGACGCAGCAGCCGCGGGCGGTGGCCTCGGTTTCGAAGGCTACCGCGTCGCGTCGCGCCAGTTCGGCCGCCACGGCGGCGCGATCGGGGCCGCAGCCCAACACGGCCAGCACGGCGTCCCGATGGTTGGGGAAGTTGGTGTGCAGGCGCACGAAGCCGTCGCGTGCCGGGTACAGGCCGGCGATGGGGTCCCAGGGGTCGCGCGGCGCGTCGTCGCCACGGCGCAGGTGACGTTCGCTGCGGAACTCCACGGCCGCGGCGCGCATGTCGCAGGTGACGGTCTGCATCGTCGCGCCGCGGGCCGCGTGGATGGCAGCGGCGGCGAGGCCGGAGGCGGCGATGGTGGCCTGCGCGGCGGCATCGACGCGGAAGGAGGAGCGCAGCACCGGCTCCGCGCCGGTCAGCCGGGCGTGATCGGCCAATAAGGCTGGCAGGCCGGCGCCAGCCAGAAGTTCACCCAGCAAGGCTGACATGGGCGGCCACCACCTTCCAGCCTTCGTCGGGGAAGCGCACCCAGGTCTGCGTCTGACGACCGGTTCGCGTCTGGCCCGGACGGCTGAACTCAACCCAGGCGATGCCGTAATCCGCGCCGTACGTGGTGAAGAGAGTGCGGGTCAGCGTGCGCTGTGCCTGCGGCCCGCGCGAGGCGCGGAAGGCGGCGATTTCGGCATGCCCGTAGAGGTGTTCGTTGATGCCGTAGCGCACGGTCTGGTCGGCGACCTTGAAGGTGTCGTCCAGCACGGCGACGTCGTTGGTGTTGAGCGCGACCTCGTAGCGGTCGAAGGCGGCCTTCATGCCGGCCAGGGCTTCGGGGTTGTCGATGTCCATCTACTTGCTCTCCAGATGCGCGCGCCAGCCGCCGCTGGCTGAAATATCCGGCAAGCCGGCCACCCCGGCGGGCTCGGCGATGAAGCCCAGCGGGGTGGTGCCATCCGCCAGCCGCACGCGCGTGAAGCCCAGCGGCGGCGGGATTTCGGCCAGGAAGGGGCCGAGCGAGGCGGCGGGAATGGCCCAGACCTCACCCGCGATGGCGACTCCGCCGTCAGGCACGCGCAGCATGCCAGGGCGCGGCCCCATGTCGAACAGCCGGTATTCCGGCGCCGTCCGGCCGGCGGCCACGAAGCGCCCGCCATGCCGCAACACCTGGTGGTTGAGCGGCAGGCCGGACATGTGAGCACCGATGCAGAACAGGCCGATCTCGTCGGCCGCGACCTCGCCCATGAAAGCGGCGCCGAGGCTGGCCAGGGTGGCCTCGGTGAAGGCCGGGCCGACCAGGGTGATGCCGCAGGGCACGCCGTCGCCACGCCGACCGTTCGGGACCGCCAGCGCCGAGAGATCGCAGAGGTTGACGAAGTTGGTGTAGGTGCCCAGCCGCGCATTGGCGGCGATGGGGGCGGCTTCGAGGTCGGCCAGGGTGGGCAGGCCGGGGTGGGTAGGCAGCAGCAGCGCCTCGGCACCCGCAAACATGTTCTTCGCGAAAAGCCGCGCCTGGGCCGCGGCGTGGAAGTCGGCAAAGGCATCGACGGTCAGCTTGGTCGTCCCGCCTTCCAGGATGGCGCGGGTGACGGGGTGCAGCGTTTCGGGCTTGTGGGCCACGCGGTCGCGGACGGCCTCGGTGCGCTCGGCGACCCAGGCACCCTCGTAAAGTCGCTTGGCGACGTCGAGCAGCGGCGCGATGTCCACACGATGAATGCTGTGGCCCTGCGCCTCCAGCTGCGCGATGGCGGCAGCGAAGCGGGCCTCGTCATCGGTGGTGTCGAAGACCAGCTGCTCGGCATGCGGCACCGCCAGGCGGCAGAGCGCGGCCGTTCCCATCGCCCGCCAGCCGGCGGGTGCGGCGCGCGAATAGGGGTCCGCCGCATCGGGCCCGGCCATCACCTCCAGCACCGCGGCC
>CAXTJY010000060.1:0-3540 GCA_964244395.1 uncultured Rhodovarius sp. | reverse complement strand
GCATCCCGATGCCGAGACCAACGCGTTCGTGGATCCGTGGGGCAATCCTTACCAATACGTTTTCTTTACGCGGCAGGCCGGGACGGCGCCGCGGGTAGGCACCAGGCCCAGGCTGGGCTTGAGGCCGACCAACTCCTGCGCCGCGGCCGGAATGCGGCCGCTGCCCGCCGTGTCCGATCCCAGCGAGAAGGCGGCGATGCCGGCCGCCACGGCGGTCGCCGAACCGCTGGAAGAACCGCCCGGGATGTGGTCCGGCAGCAGCGCGTTGCGCGGCGTGCCGTAGGGGCTGCGCACGCCCACCAGCCCGGTGGCGAACTGGTCCAGATTGACCTTGCCCAGCAGCAGCGCGCCGGCGGCCATCAGCCGCGCCACCGCGGGCGCGTCCTCGGTGGGGGTGTAGGCGGAGTCCGGGCAGGCGGCGGTGGTCGGCAGGCCGGCGCAGTCGATATTGTCCTTCACCACGAAGGGCAGGCCGCGCAGGGGGCCGTCCGGCAGCGCGGCGGCGCGGGCCAGAACCTCCGCTGGCGGGACGCGGGTGATGAACAGCGCGGGGTCCGCGAATGCCTCGATGGCGTCCAGCGCGGCCTGCGCCGCCGCTACCGGCCCCAGCGCGCGCCACGCCGCGAAGTTCAAGCCAGCAAATCCGCCGCGGCGCGCAGCAGGCTGCCGCCAGGGCGTCTGATCTGGTCCAGGATGGTGAAGTGGTTGGCGCCGGCCACCGGGATCAACGGGCCCGGCGCATGGGCTTCGGACCGCATGCCGTGAAAATGGCGGGACTGGCGGCACAGCTCAGGCAGTTCGGCGCTGCCATAGGCCACCGCGATGGGCTTCATCACCACCGGCAGGCGCTGCGGCGAGAGGGTCGCCAGCTCCTCATCCGTCAGAGCCAGCTTCTCGTCCAGATAGGTGTCGCGGATCGGGCCGAGTTCGAAGATGCCGGAAATCGCGACGCCGGCGGCGATCCGGGGGTGGGAGGCGCCCATTGCCGTCAGGTGCCCGCCGGCGGACCAGCCGCTCAGCACCACCGGGCCGGAGGGCGGCAGCGCGTCCAGCGCGGCGTGGATCTGCGCCACGATCTGCGTCAGCGTCGCATCCGGCGCCAGGGAATAGCCGCACAGGCCGAAACCCCAGCCCATGGCCAGGGCGCCCTCCGCCATGCACCAGAAATCCTGCCGGCGGTTGCGCTGCCAATAGCCGCCGTGGATGAAGACCAGCATGGGCGCGCCGGCCTGGGGCCAGAGGTCCCATTGCTCGCGCTCGGAGGGGCCATAGGGAAGCATCTGCGGCGGCGGCATCGCCGCCGAGGCCGCGTTGCGCTCCTCGATCAGCGCCGCCGCCTCGGGCACCGCCGTGTTGTTGTTATAGGCCAGGTCGCGCTCGGCCTGGGATGCAGCGGCCCAGTCCATCATGCCGCGATGACCCGGATGGGGGCGCCCGCCTGCCAAGCCTCGATCGCCTCCACAGCGCCGCGGAAATAGGCGGCGAAATTCTCGTCGGACACGTAGCCGAGATGCGGCAGCAGCATCGTTCTGGGTGCCTTGCGCAGCACGTGGTCGGCCGGCAGCGGCTCCTGGTCGTACACGTCGATGCCCGCACCGCCGATCCGCCCCTCGCGCAGCGCGGCCAGCAGGGCGGGCTGGTCGATCAGCGGGCCGCGGCTGGTGTTCACGATGATGGTGCCGGGCTTCATCAGCGCCAATTCGTCCGCGCCCAGGATGCCGCGCGAGCGGTCGGACAGGATGAGGTGCAGCGTCACCACATCCGCCTGCCGCAAAAGTTCCTCCTTGCTCACCCGCGTGGCCCCGGCGGCCGTCGCCGCCTCATCGGTCAGGTTCTGCGACCAGGCGATGGTCTTCATGCCGAGTGCCTGGCCCACCTTGGCCACCTTCGCGCCCAGCTTGCCCAGGCCGATGACGCCGAGCGTCTTGCCCTCCACGGTGCGGCCCACGCCGCCGCCCTCCAGGGTCGCCTGCCAACGGCCCTGCTTCAGGCTTTCGGCATGCTGCGGCAGGCCGCGCATCAGGTTCAGGATCAGCCCCCAGGTGATCTCCACCGTGGGCGCGCCGAAGCTGGAGGTGCCGCAGAAGGTGATGCCGCGCTCGGCGCAGGCGGCGGCGTCGATGCCGCGATTGCGCTCGCCGGTGGTCATCAGCAGCTTGAGGTTGGGGAGTCGCTCGATCAGCGCCCGCGGAAAGGGCGTGCGCTCGCGCATCGCCAGAATGCCGTCGAAGGGCGTGAGCCGGGCGACCAGCTTGTCCATGTCGGTGATCGTGTCGCGAAACACCGTCTTTTCGACATCTGGCAGCCCGGCCCAGGCCGGCGCCTTCAACGTCACCCCCTGGTAGTCGTCGAGGATGGCGAGGCGATGGAGGCTGGGCATGCCCGAAAGGGGGCGCAAAATCGCTGGGCCGTCAATGGCCCGCCGCCATCGACGAAGTCGTTGTCGGCACCCGTGATCCCCGTTATCCACCGGTTGCAAGACTATCGCCCAGCCACCACCCGCCGGTAGGGTGGAGGATTGCCATCATCGCAGAAGGCCGCCCGTTCCCGCATGTCCGCAGCCAGCATCCCCGTCCCTGTCCCCGGGGGGCCACCGCACACCCTGCCCGGGGCCGAGGCCTTCCGGCTGCGCGCGGGGAATTTCAACCTGCTGGTGCTGCGGCTGCTGGATGGCCGGCCGGAGGTGGTGCTGCCCGCCCTGGGCGACCAGTTCCGCCGCGCGCCCGGCTTCCTGCGCTTCGCCCCGATCGCCATCAGCCTGGATGATCTGCAGGTTGCCCCGGCCGAAATGGATTTCCCGGCCCTGGTCGCCGGGCTGCGGGGGCTGGAGATCATGCCCATCGGCGTCGTCGGCGGCAGCCCGGCCATGCGGCAGGCGGCGGCCGGCGCCGGCCTCTCCACCCTGCGCCAGGCCGGCGGCGCGGAGACCGAGCCGACGCCGGCCCCGGTGGCCGCGGCGCCACAGGTCGCAGTGCCTGACTTCCGTGGCACCGGCCGCACCGCCATGCTGGTCACCCAGCCCGTCCGCTCCGGCAGTCGCATCTATGCCGAGGGCGCGGACCTCATCGTCACCGCCACGGTGAACCCAGGCGCCGAAGTCATCGCCGACGGCAACATCCATATCTATGGCGCCTTGCGCGGCCGCGCCGTGGCCGGCGCCAACGACAACCCCGAGGCGCGGATCTTCGCGCTGAACTTCGACCCCGAGCTCATCGCCATCGCCGGCCTCTATGCCGTGCGCGAGGGCCTGACCGGCGCGCCCATCGGCCGCGCTGCCCAGGTGCGCCTCGACGGCGAGGCGCTGCGGTTCGAGAAGCTTTAGGAGCCCCCGCCTTGCCCAGCCATTCCCAGGTCATCACCGTCACCTCCGGCAAGGGGGGCGTGGGCAAGACGACAAGTTCGGCCGCCATCGCCACCGGCCTGGCGCAGCGCGGCAAGCGCACGGTGGTGATCGACTTCGACGTCGGCCTGCGCAACCTGGACCTGATCATGGGGGTGGAGCGCCGGGTGGTCTTCGACATCGTGAACGTCATCGCCGGC
>CAXTJY010000059.1:0-11460 GCA_964244395.1 uncultured Rhodovarius sp. | reverse complement strand
GCAACATGCGGTCGCGCGCGTCGCCTGAAAATCTAACGTCTTTTGCAGCCATGTTGATGTTCTCTCTTATCTCGAATGTTGGGGGATCGGGCGGCGCGCCGGGCGGGTTTTGTCCAGGGGCGCGCCAGCCAAATCAGGCGGCCTTGGCGGCGGCCACGGTGTCCACGACGCCCATCACGTCGGACTCCTTCATGATGAGGAGGTCCTTGCCGTCGAGCTTCACTTCCGTGCCGCTCCACTTGCCGAACAGGATGCGGTCGCCGGCCTTGACGTCCAGCGGGCGGACCTTGCCGTCCTCGGAAACGGTGCCGGTGCCGACGGAGATCACGAGACCTTCCTGCGGCTTTTCCTTGGCGGTGTCGGGGATGATGATGCCGCCGGCCGTCTTGGCTTCGGCTTCGATGCGCTCGACCAGGATCCGGTCGTGCAGGGGGCGAAAGCTCATATGGCTGTTCCTCTCCTGAGTGGGTGGAAGTTGGGCCCTGGGGCGGGTGGTTGGCAGTCTGCCCCGGGGAGTGCCAGCGATCTAGCGAGGTGCAACGGGGACGTCAAGGCGGTTTGCAGCACTCTCTGAGTGCGAGTGCCAATCGCTTGATTCGCCGAAGTTTTTTCTTGCCAATTCACCGAACCTTCATGGCAGGCTGCATGTGCTGAAGGGCGCCGTAAGCGTGTCCGGCCTTTGGGAACCACGCCAACCCCGGCACTCTTCACTGAAGGAGACGCCATGCTGGATGTGCTCGCGCCGATGATCCGCCAACCCGATTGGCGGTTGACCACCGCGGAAATCCTTTACCACATGCCGGACCATCCGGCAGTTCTGCAGACCTTTCTATGGCAGAAGGTGGACCGGGCACCGGGCTTTCCGGAACTCAGCCGCTTCCTGGACTTCTGGAAGCGCGAAATCGAGGGGGCGCTGCACTCGGTGCGGGTCGCATCGGCCGCTCTCATCAAACCGGCGGAGTTGCGCTACGCGAATGGGGTGTTTCGGCTGCATTGAAAATTGGCCGGAGCGGAAGCGCTCCGGCCAACTCCATCAGCCTTCCACGATGGACTGCTTAAACCGGAAGTAGCGCTCGGCGGCATCGATGATGCCGTTGACGAACCAGATGTTCACGCCTGCGCAAATGCCGGCGCCCAGCAGTGGTACGACCCGCGTCGGAAGGCTAGCCAGTACTTTCGCGCTGATTTGCGATGCGGCCGTCTTGGCGCCCAACTGGACGCCGGCCTTCTTTCCAGCGAGCAGCATGATCGCCGAGGAAAGAACCATGCCGTTCAACTTCGTGGCGCCCTTGATTGCCAACTTCGTGCCGGTCTTCCCCGCAAGGGTGGTCGCCAATGCCACCCCGGACGATGAGCTGAGCGTCGCGGCCGTGGGGGCTGCCAGTTGAGCGGTAATGGCCCGGCGCAGCTGGCCGTCCAACTCCAACGCACCCGACCATACCGCCAGGATGGGCTGATAGTCGTCATCATCGCAGCCGTGTCCGATGCAGACCCCGACGCCGAGGGCGGCGCGGGACATCACGTGCAGAACGGCAGGAATTTCGATGAGCAAAGCCGCGAGGGCGGCAGGACCCGGCAGCAGATTACCGCCGGCGCAACCGGCTGCAAGGCCGCGATGTTCCCACCGCCAGCGCTCCAGCGATTTCCCAGCAGCGGCCTCGCGAACCTCGGAGGCGGAGGCCACACACCCTGTGATGCCCTTGTTGACCGACGTGACCACCTTGGTCTTCGCATCTTCCCAGAAACTCATCCGAACCTCCTTCTACGCACTGCGAGTGACGGTCCTCCAGGACCTTCACCCGCCGGGGTGCCCATCTTGAGACGAGCTGTGTGGGGGGGGGTGGCTCGAAGGGCTCAGGCCCGGACGGGGCCGATAGAATGACGGTCAACGCGCGGCTGTAGCCGGCTGGGCGATTCTACCAATGCAGGGCCCGGAGGGGGGGGGTTCAGGAAGTAGCCTGTATTGAGCGACGCCCGTTGCGGCCGCGCCGGTGTTCGTCACCGCCCCTCGGCGTGGAGCGCTGAGCGCGCTGCTGAGCCGCGCCCACCGACACGGTGCGGAGCAGATGCCAAACGTCAGTCGATGACCGTTGCCTCGGCGAGGAGGCGACGGACCTTGTCGCTTTCCGTCGCACCACCCGCGACGGCGGCGACCGCTCGGTCTTCCGCCGCCCGCACGGCAGCCAGGTCTTCCAGCACCTGCTCAGCCCGCTCCAGCGGAACGACCACCACCCCGTCCGCATCGCCCACCACGATGTCGCCGGGGCGAACGAGGACGCCGCCGCAGGTGACAGGCGCGCCGACGATGCCCGGCCCGTTGGTGGCGGGGGAATTCGGCACGATGCCGGCGGCGAAGGTGGGCAGGCCGGTCTCGACGATGCCGGCGCGGTCGCGCGCCAGGCCATCCGTCACGAAGGCCACGACGCCGCGGTTGCGCATCATGCCGATGACGAGGTCGCCGACGACAGCGGTGGCGCGGTAGCCGTCATTCGCGACCACCACCACGTCGCCGGCCTGGGCCTCGGCCAGCGCGCCCATAACGCCCACAACATCGGCGGGATAGGCGAAAGCCGTCAGCGCCGGGCCGGCGAAGGATGCACGGGCCGGGTCCATGGGTTTGATCCGCCAGTCCATGGCGCCGCGCCCCGACATCGCGTCGCACAGATGCGAGGTCTGCGCGCCGGCGAAGCGCGCGACCAGTTCGGGCGCGGGGCGTGGATGGCCGCGATGGATGGTGAGAAGGGGCGGGTTACCGAGCATGAACGATCCTCCGGGCCACTGGGATAGCTGAGCTTGAGTCCAGGGAATAGGGAGCGGTCGCCTTGCCCGCCCGGACTGCCCATGCTTGGCTTTCGCCATAAGCCTTTGGAGGAAAACATGGCCAAGTATCGCATTGTCACGCCCGCCGGCGTCAGCTTCACCGTGGGCAGCAGCGACTACACGCTGGAAATGGAGGCGCTGTCCGGCATGGACGCCGAGATCGTCGAGGCACCGACCGACACCGCGGGCTTCATCGCCGCCGCCGCCGATGCCGATGCGATCTACGCCAAGGGCATCCCCATCACCGCCGAGATCATCGCCGGCCTGAAGAACGTGAAGTCCATCACCCTGGGCTCAGTCGGCGTGGACAGCGTGGATGTGAAGGCGGCGACGGCGGCCGGCATCCCCGTCACCAACGTGCCGGACACCTTCATCGAGGAGGTGGCGGACCATGCGATGACGCTGATGCTCAGCACGTTCCGCCGCGTCGTCGAGCAGGACAAGATGGTGCGCGAGCATCGCTGGAAAGAAGGCCGCCCTGCCCTGCTGAAGATCCCCCGCCTGATGGGTCAGACATTGGGCTTCATCAGTTTCGGCCGCGTCGCGCGGGCGGTGGCGCGGCGCGCGGCGCCGTTCGGCCTGCGGCTGATCGCCTATGACCCGTTCCTGGACGAGACGCAGATCGCCGAGCATGGGGTGATGCCGGTCGGGCTCAACGAATTGATGGCCACTTCCGACTTCGTGTCGATGCACGCGCCGGCCCGGCCTGAATGCACCAAGCTGCTGCGGGAAGAGCACTTCAAGCTGATGAAGAAGACGTCGATCTTCATCAACACGGGGCGCGGCCCGACGGTGGATGAGGAGGCGCTGATCAAGGCGCTGACCGAAGGCTGGATCGCCTATGCCGGGTTGGATGTGCTGGAGGTGGAGCCGCCCAGCCACAACAACCCCCTGCTGAGCATGGACAACGTCATCCTCTCCGCTCACACGGCCTCGGCCTCGGCGCGGTTCGATGAGGCGCGCAAGCGGCGGGTGGGAAGCGAGCTTGCACTGGTGCTGTCCGGCAAATGGCCGATGAGCTGCGTCAACCCGGCGGTGCTGCAGAACACCAAACTGCAGCGCTGGCAGCCGATCGGGCTGGGGCGCGGGCCGAACAGCTAGCGCCGACGTAACTGTCGAAAGCCGAGGTCCTTTCGGCCTCCACTGGCTGTTGTGTGACTCGGGTCCGGTCCATGCTCGGACCCGAATCGATAGGCCGCCGCTATGGCACCGATCGACTATTGCTGGGTTTGTTCGACAGCCAAAGACCGGCATCTTCCTCCTCAAGCGCCGAAGACCGCCGCACCGGTTTGGCGGGCGCTTCAAGGAGTAATGATGGCCCGCTTCAGAACGATCCTCGAATTTCTGGCCGCCTACCCGCCGAGCCGTTCAATGCCCCTCAGCGGCACCAGAAAGGCCTGGCATCGCCTCTTCTGTTATTATCAAAGTCAATATAGCGCCGAGAATTTTGCCTGCTGGACTGCGTTTCATCAATACAAATCTCACCAGCGCAAGAGATTTGCCGTCTTTATCAGCGAAAATTGGCTTAACAAGCCGGTAAATGCCCTGCATGCCGGCAGCGTCAACCAGAGTATTTTCGACACCATCAATTTCAGTTCGGCGCTGAGCGAGGGTCAGGCCGCCACCCATGTGAAGATATCGTGGATGAAATTGGTCATGACCCGAACCGACAAGGCCGATTATACGAAAGAGCAGATCAGTTTCATGGGCTACACGCCGCCCGATCTGTTCGATGCGCAGTATTCCGAGCTAACCTCCCTGATGACCGGCATGATCAAGGACACGTTCGATAGCGATCGCGATTTCATGCCATCCGGATCGTACCAGGCGACGCTGCCGGGTGACCTGGCTCAGATGCAGGCAGCTGGCTTCGATATTCATCAGTACGGGATGTGGTGAGCCGCGGCTGCTTCGCGACCGCCCTTCCCTGACCATCCCCACCTCGCTAGCCTTCGACCCGTCTAAACAGGGACAGGCAAAACATGCGCAAATTCTGGGGCGCCGCGATCCTCGCGGCCTCGCTATTGGCGGGCGTCGCCCAGGCCAACGTCTTCCGCTGGGCGAATGATGGCGACGTCAATTCGATGGACCCCTACACCCGGTCCGAGACCTTCCTGCTCACCTTCAACGCCAACATCTACGAGCCGCTGATCAGGCGCGACCGCAATCTGCGCCTCGAAGCCGCGCTGGCCGAACGCTGGGAGCAGGTCGATCCGCTGACCTGGCGCTTTCATCTGCGCCGCAATGTCCGCTTCTCGGACGGGTCGCCCTTCACCGCCGAGGACGTGGTCTATTCCATCGCCCGGGCACGCGGCCCGGGCTCCAACATCGCCGCCTACTTCGCGTCGGTGGCGGAAGTGCGTAAGCCGGACGACTTCACCGTCGAGGTCGTGACCTCCGCGCCCAATCCGATCTTTCCGGAGGAGATCACCAGCTTCGGGATCATGAGCAAGGCGTGGCTGGAGCGAAACAACGCCCCGCGCGTGGCCGACCTGACCTCGCGCGAGGAGAACTTCGCCACCCGCAACGCCATGGGCACCGGCCCCTTCGTGCTGGTGAGCCGCGAGCCGGACCGGCGCACCGTGCTGGCGCCGAACCCCGGCTGGTGGGGCACGCCGGAGCACAACCTGACCCGGGTCGAATTCAACGTGATCGCCAATGACGCGACCCGCGTGGCCGCCCTGCTCTCTGGCGAGGTGGACATGATCTACACCGTGCCGCCGCAGGATATGGACCGCATTACCCGCACCAACGGACTGCGCATCATCCAGGGCCCGGAGTTAAGGACGATCTATCTCGGCATGGACCAGATGCGGGCTGAGTTGCTGAAAAGCGACGTGCGCGGACGCAACCCGTTCCAGGACGTGCGGGTGCGCCGGGCGATCTACCAAGCCATCGACATGGAGGCGATCCGCACCCGGATCATGCGGGGCCAGGCCCGCATCACCAACCAGGTCTTCGGACCTGGGGTGAACGGTTTCCTGGAGGAGAACGACCGCCGCGCGCCGGTGGATGTGGAAGGTGGCCGGCGGCTGCTGGCCGAGGCAGGCTTTCCCAACGGCTTCGGCGTGACGATGGATTGCCCCAACGACCGCTACGTGAATGACGAGGCGATCTGCACCGCCATCGTCTCCATGCTGGCGCGCATCGGCGTGCGGGTGACGCTGGCGGCACAGACCCGCGTGCGCTTCTTCGCCGAGGTGAACGCGCCGCGCTACAGCACCAGCTTCTACCTGTTGGGCTGGACCCCCAATACCTATGACGCGCACAACGCGCTGTTCAACCTGGCCGGTTCCCGCAACGGCGTCCGCGGCGTGTTCAACAATGGCGGCTACTCCAACCCCCGCTTCGACGAACTGGTGGACCAGATCGGCGTGGAGACCGTGCCGGCGAGGCGTCAGGAGCTGATCACCCAGGCCAGCCGGCTGTTGCAGGAGGATGTGGGATATATCCCGCTGCACCAGCAGCAGGTGGTGTGGGCGTCGCGCACCAACGTCACGTTGCAACAGCAGGCGGATAACGGGTTTCCGCTGCGTCTCGTGCGCATCGGGAACTGATAGGCCGCCTTCCGAAGGACCGCCTTCAAGATTTAATCGAACTGACGCCGTTCGGCCACTGACCGAACGGCGGACTTCACGCACATCCCGCCGAACACGGGTTCGTCGGCGTTTCCGCTCGTCCTCGATGATTTGTTTTAGGGGAAAAGCGGGCATGGCGATCACACAGGGTTCGATCGGTTTCGTTGGCATCAACACCAGCGGGGCGGACTGGCTGGCCTTTGTCACCCTGGCCGACCTTGTGGCTGGCGACACGGTCTATTTCAGCGACAACGAACTGCTGACGGCCGGCGCCACCAGTTTCAACACAGGCGAGGCCTATACAAAGTGGGTGGCGCCCGTCGGTGGCGTGTTCGCCGGCACGGTGGTCGTGCTGAACAGTTTCGACACCACCCTCGCGGCGACCGTCGGCACCGCCAGCGCCGTGACCTTCGCGGGCTCGGCTAATCGCGGCCTGAGCGCGACGGCCGACAGCGTCTATGCCTACACGGCTGCCTCCGACACCACGGTCGATACCCCCACCCTGTTCCTGACCCGCATCAACATCGGCAATGCCGAGGACGGCGCGGCCCCGGCCTCGGTGTCGGCGAACAACCAGATCAGCTTCACCACGGGTGCCGACCACGCCTACTTCACCGGCTCCCGCAGCGGCGAGGCGGCCTTCGCCAGCTACCTGCCCATCGTCAACACGCCTGCGAACTTCACCAGCGCCACCGGTGCCGTGCTCAGCAGCGCGATCAGCACCACGGCGTTTACCGTCGCCGCGGCACCCACCGCGGGAGCCGATATGCTGACCGGCACCAGCGGCCCTGACACCATCAGCGCGCTGGCCGGCAACGATACGATTACTGGCGGCGCGGGCAACGACACGATCAACGGCGGCGCCGGCACCGATATCGCCATCCTGCCCGGCAACCGCGCCGACGCGACCATCCTGAACACCGGGCTGGGCAGCTGGACGGTTACGACCGCGGCGGGCGGCACGGACACGCTGACCCAGATCGAGACGCTGCAGTTCGACGATGGCGGCTTCGGCGGCGCCACCCCCACGGCGCAGCAGGGCATCGACCTGTCGCTCTACGTCCTGGCCGGCCGCTACGCGCTGCCCAACCCGACCAACGCAACCCCGCCGGCCAACAGCGTGCTGGCGCAGGAGGTCTCGGCGGTCACCTACAATGTCGATACCGACACGCTGTTCGTGGTGGGCGACGGCGGGACCTCCATCGTGCAGGTCAGCAAGACCGGTGCGCTGATTAACTCCGTGACCCTGGCCACCGGCGCCAGCCCGCAAGGCACCGAATTCTACGACCCCGAAGGGCTGACCTATGTCGGCGGCGGCAAGTTCGTCATGACCGAGGAGCGCGACCGCACCCTGGTGCAGTTCACCTATGTGCCGGATACGGTGTTGACCCGCGCGGACGCCCAGACCGTCAAGCTCGGCACCACCATAGGCAATACCGGCTTCGAGGGGTTGAGCTTCGACCCGCAGACCAACGGCTTCATTGTTGTCAAGGAAATCAGCCCCGAAGGCATCTTCCAAACCACGGTGGATTTCGCCGCCGGCACCGCCAGCAACGGCTCGCCCACCGCCACCGGCTCGACCGACCTGTTCAACCCGGCGCTGCTCGGCCTGTCCGACATCGCCGACGTCTATGCGCTGTCCAACCTGGTGACGCTGAACGGCCAGGCGCAGTCCGGCAACCTGCTGGTGCTGAGCCAGGAGGATGGCCGCATCGTCAATGTGGACCGTGCCGGGAACCTCTTGAGTTCGCTGAACATCGTCTCCGCCCCCGGCGCCACCCTTTCGGTGGCGGACCACCAGCATGAAGGCCTGACGGTGGGCGCCGACGGCACCCTCTATGTGGTGAACGAGAATGGCGGCGGCGGAATCAACTTCCCACAGCTTTGGGTCTACAAGCCCGCCACCGCGCCGAATGCCGCGCCGACCGGGCTGACCCTGACCAACCAGGTCAACAGCGTGGCCGAGAACACCAGCACGGCGACCCGACTCAAGGTGGCGGATCTCGCCATCACCGATGACGGGCTCGGCACCAACACACTGGGGCTGACCGGCGCCGATGCGGCGTCCTTCGAGTTCGACAGTTCCGGCCTCTACATCAAGGCGGGCGTGGTCCTCGATTTCGAGACCAAGTCGGCCTACGCCGTGACCGTCACCGTGGACGACACGACGGCGGGCGGCACGCCGGACGCCACCGCCGGCTTTACCCTGAACCTGAGCGATGTGGTCAACGAGGCGCCGCCGCCCTCCGGCATCTTCATCTCCGAAGTGGCGCCCTGGTCCAGTGGCAACAGCCCGGTCTCCGCGGACTGGTTCGAGGTGACGAATGGCGGCACCACCGCGGTGGACATCACCGGCTGGAAGGTAGACGACAGCTCCAACGCCTTCGGCAGCGCGCTGACCCTCAACGGCATCACCTCCATCGCGGCGGGCGAATCGGTGATCTTCCTGGAGACGGCCAATCTGGCCGCGACCAGCGCCACCTTCATCAACACCTGGTTCGGCGGCACCGCGCCAGCCGGCCTGCGCTTCGGCAGCTACACCGGGGCGGGCATCGGGCTTGGGACCGGTGGCGATGCGGTCAACCTCTACAATGCAGGCGGCACGTTGCAGGCCAATGTGGTGTTCGGTGTTTCGCCCGCTGGCCCCTTCCCGAGCTTCGACAACGCTGCCGGCGCCAACAACGCGACCATCGGCACGTTGAGCGTGGCGGGCACCAACGGCGCTTTCGCGGCGGTGGCCGACGCGGCCGAAATCGGCTCGCCCGGCCGCATCGCGGCGAACCCCCTGCTGTTCACCGGCACTGCCGGTAACGATGCACTGACCGGTGGCCCGCAGAACGAGACGCTGGTAGGCGGCGCCGGCAACGACAACATCAATGCGGGCGCGGGCAACGACATCGTCAATGGTGGCGCGGGCAATGACAGCCTGGATGGAGGCACCGGCAACAACACCGTCAGCTACGCCGGCATCAGCGGCAACCTATTCGTCACCCTGAACACGCCGGGGGTGGCACAGAACACCGGCGCCGCCGGAACCGATGGGCTGACCGACTTCCAGAACCTGATCGGCGGCAACGGCAACGACACGCTGGGAGGGGATGGCGGCGACAATGTGGTCGAAGGCGGCAATGGCGGCGATCAGATCATCGCCATCGCGGGCAATGACACGCTCATCGGCGGCGCGGGCAACGACACTCTCTATGGTGGTGCCGGCAATGACAGCATGGCCGGCGGCACCGGCGACGACATCTACGTCGTCGAGGATGGCGGCGATCTGGCGGTGGAAACATCCAGCGAAGGCACCGACACCGCCTTCGTCCTGGTCGATGCCTGGACGATGGGCGCCAATGTCGAGTTCGCCTATCTGTATGGCGGCGCCACCAGCATCAATGGCAGCGCCGGCAATGACGAGATCGTCGCGAATGCCACCCTGGGCAGCGGCATCGCGGCAGGCCAGGGCAACGACACGCTATGGGGCCAGGCCGGCAATGACACGCTGATGGGCGACGCCGGGCAGGACGTGCTGCGCGGCGGCGCCGGCAACGACATCCTCATCGGCGGCGTCGGAAACGACCAGTTGGTCGGCGGCGCGGGGGCTGATTTGTTCGGCTTCAATGCCACCGGCTGGGGCTACGATCAGGTCTTCGAGTTCAGCACAGGCGACGGCGACAAGCTGGACTTCCGCGGTTCCGGCCTCACCCTCTCTCAACTGACGGTCTATGGCGCAAGCGGCAGTACCGTGGTGATGAATGGGGCGGACCGCATCGACGTCTACGGCGTCGCCAGCCTGTCGGCATCGGATTTTATCTTCGCCTGAAGTCGGATTGTTGCTAATCTCCCGCCAACCATAAGCGGGAGACTTCCGATGGCACGACTGAACGTCAACGGGCGGGTGATGGACGTCGCCGTCGAGGACGACACACCCCTCCTCTGGGTTCTGCGTGAACAGCTTGACCTGACCGGCACGAAATATGGCTGCGGCATTGCGCAGTGCGGCGCCTGCACCGTGCATGTCGATGGCGCCGCGGTGCGCTCCTGCTCGCAGCCGGTCTCCGCCTTCGACGAAAACCAGAAGATCGTGACCATCGAGGGCCTGTCGCCCAATTCGAGCCATCCGATCCAGCAGGCCTGGGTGGCGCTGGACGTGCCGCAATGCGGGTTCTGTCAGCCGGGCATGATCATGGCCGCCGCTGCCCTGCTTTCTAGCACGCCGCGCCCGACCGAGGAGCAGATCCGCGAGGAGGTCACCAATATCTGCCGCTGCGGCACCTACAACCGGGTTCTGGCGGGCATCCAGCGTGCGGCCGGAATCGGTACGGCCGGCTGAGGGGATAAGCACATGAACGCCATCGCACCCACCCGCCGTTTCGTCCTCGGCGCCGCCGCCGGCGCCTTCTCGCTCGGCTTCACCACCCAGCGCGTCCGAGCCCAAACCGCCGCGCCCGAGATCAACGCATGGGTCGTCGTCAAGCCCGACGACACCGTGGTCATTCGCATCGCTCGTTCCGAGATGGGTCAGGGCACCCTTACCGGCCTGGCCCAGATGGTCGCCGAGGAGTTGGAGTGCGACTGGGCGAAGGTGACCACCGAATACCCCACCCCCGGCCAAAACCTGGCCCGCCAGCGCGTCTGGGGCAGCATGTCCACCGGTGGCAGCCGCGGCATTCGCGAGAGCAACGAGTATGTCCGCCAGGGCGGTGCCGCGGCGCGGATGATGTTGATCCAGGCCGCGGCCAATTCCTGGTCCGTGCCGGTCGCGGAATGCCGGGCGGAGCGGTCGATCGTCACCCACACGCCGTCGGGCCGCACCACTCGCTTTGGCCAGGTGGCCGAGGCGGCCGGGCGCCTGCCGATCCCCGCCAGTGCGGATATTCGCCTGAAGGCACCGTCGGAGTGGAAGCTGATCGGCCAGCCGGTGCCGCGGCTTGATACCGCTGCTAAGGTCAACGGCTCCCAGGTCTATGGGATGGACCTGAAAATGCCGGGGATGGTTCACGCCGCCATCACCGCGTGCCCGGTCTTCGGCGGCAAGGTGGCGGCTGTGGACAGCGCGGCGGCCGAG
>CAXTJY010000058.1:10348-11606 GCA_964244395.1 uncultured Rhodovarius sp. | reverse complement strand
GACCGAGATGACAGTGACAGAGGCCGCGAATGGCGACGTGCTGCAGCCCGATCACGTCTATGTCGTGCCCGCCGCCGTCACCGCCACCCTGCGCGCCGGCGTGCTGCACCTCGAGCCCCTGCCGATGGACGTGCCGCGCTCCCCTGCTCCCATCGACGCCTTCTTCGACAGCCTGGCGTCGGATCAGGGCAGCGCCGCCATCGCCATCGTCATGTCCGGCACCGGCCATGACGGTTCCCTCGGGTTGAAGGCGATCAAGCTTGCCGGCGGCTTTACTTTGGCGCAGATAGCCGATGGCTCGGCGCCACAGCACAGCGGCATGCCGGATAGCGCCATCGCCACCGGCTCGGTCGATCTGGCCCTCGGCGTGGACGAGATGCCCGAGCACATCATGACCTTGCGGCGCAACACGGAGGAGCCGCCGCTCGAACAGGCGCTGCCGCAGGACATAGATACCGCCCGCCGTCGCATCTGCGAAATTCTGCTCGACAGGGTCGGCCACGATTTCAGCCAGTACAAGGACAAGACGTTCCTCCGCCGCGTCGAGCGCCGCATGGCTGTCCTGGGCGAGAATACGCTGGATAAATACATCGCCCGCATCGAGCATGAGCATGAAGAAGCGCTCATGCTGTTCCGCGATCTGCTGATCGGCGTCACCCAGTTCTTCCGGGACGAAGCGACCTTCCGCGCGGTAGAGGACAAGGTCATACCCCGGCTGTTCAAAGGCAAAGGCGCTTCGGACACCCTTCGCATCTGGGTACCCGGCTGCTCCACCGGCGAGGAGGCCTATTCGCTCGCCGTCCTGCTGCGGGAATTCATGGACAGGCTGGACGCCCCGCCCAAGGTGCAGATCTTCGCCACCGACATCGATTCCGTCGCGATTGGCACCGCCCGCGCCGGGCGCTTCCCGGCCACGCTGCTCAAAGGCATGACGTCTAGCCGCCGCGCCCGCTTCTTTACGCCCGGCGCGAACGCCTACACGGTGACAAAGGAGATCCGCGACCTCTGCACCTTCTCGCCGCAC
This sequence comes from uncultured Rhodovarius sp., assembly GCA_964244395.1. GTDB lineage: Bacteria > Pseudomonadota > Alphaproteobacteria > Acetobacterales > Acetobacteraceae > Rhodovarius. Next base: position 10,582 of record CAXTJY010000058.1, on the reverse strand, counting down.
AGTTTGGTGCGCGACCCGCCTTTCTCCCGCATGGACCTCGTCTCCTGCCGAAATTTATTGATCTATATGGATAGCGATCTGCAAGCCGCCGTCGTACCCAGTTTCCACTACTCTCTGGTGAAGCGCGGCATCCTGATACTGGGTAGCTCGGAGACAGTGGTTCGGCACGAATATTTGTTTTCGGCGGTGGATAAGGAGCACCGCATCTTCGAACGGCGCGATGGCCCCACACCT
>CAXTJY010000058.1:3377-10338 GCA_964244395.1 uncultured Rhodovarius sp. | reverse complement strand
GGGCGGGCCGGCCCAGGGTTCGCCCGCCCCGGCGCCGGCTGCCGATGCCCGCAAGGACTGGGCGCGCGCCCTGGACCAGGCCAGTGCCCGCGTCCTGGAACGTTATGCTGCACCGTATGCGGTGGTGACCGGCGATGGTGACCTGCTGCACTACTCCAGCCGCTCCGGCAACATGCTGCAGCCGGCGTTGGGCGCGCCGAGCCGCAGCATCTTCGACATGGTACGGCGTGGCCTGAACCTTCCGTTGCGCGCCGCCCTGCGTTCGGTGGTGACGAGCGGACAGCCGGTCGAACAGGCCGTCACCACCGACGGCGAACCGGGCGAAAGTATCAGCCTCAGCCTGCTCGTCGAACCGCTGGCGGGCATCGGGCTAAAACGGCCGTATCTGGTGGTGTTCCGACAAAACGAAACGGAGGAGTCGGGCCCGTTGCCCAACGGCCTTGCACAGCCGCCCGAGGCCGCCGCGCTCATCGCCCGCATGGAGACCGAAATGCATGCGGCGCGCGAGGACCTGCAATCGCTGACCGAGGAGCACGAGACGGCGTTGGAGGAACTGCGCAGCTCCAACGAAGAGCTGCATTCGGTCAATGAGGAGCTGCAATCCAGCAACGAGGAGCTGGAGACCTCGAAGGAGGAAATCCAATCGATCAACGAGGAGTTGCAAACCGTCAACGCCCAGCTTTCGAGCAAGATCGAGGAGCTGGACGGGGTCAACAGTGACTTGCGAAACCTGTTCGAAAGTACCCGCGTCGCCACCATCTTCCTCGACGAGCACATGATCATCCGCAACTTCACGCCCGAAGTCGCGAAGATCTACAACCTGATCCCGAGCGACCGGGGACGGTCGCTGAACGACATCGTCAGCGCGCTGGAATACGACACACTGCGCGACGACGTGCGCCGGGTGCTGGATACGCAAGAGCCGCTGGAGCGCCGGGTCTCACGGCGCGACGGCACATCGCACTATCTTTGCCGCATCCTGACCTACCGCACGCCGGACAGCGAGGTGGAGGGTACGCTGGTGACCTTCGTCGAGGTGACCAGCCTGGTGCGAGCGGAAAAACAGCACCGCATGATGATCGACGAGCTGAACCATCGGGTGAAGAACATGCTGGCGGTGGTGCGCTCGCTGGCCATGCAGACCGCCGAGGGCGCCGCCTCCCTCGACAGCTTCAAGGACAGTTTCCTGGGACGGTTAAGCGGTTTGAGCGCAACTTACGGGCTGGTCAGCCGCGAGCAATGGGCCGCCATCGAGCTTCCCGAGATACTGGATGGGGAGCTCAAGCCGTTCCTGGCCATCGACAAGCCAAACATTACCCGGCACGGTCCCGCCCTGGCGCTAAGCCCCGGCGCAGCCCTGGCTCTCGGCATGGTGGTGCACGAGTTGGTGACCAATGCAGCGAAATACGGAGCCCTGTCCGGCCCCGGCGGAACGGTCTCCATCGCCTGGGATGTTTCCGCCGAAGCCCTCACGCTGGATTGGGTTGAGAATGGCGGCCCGCCCGTCTCCCCGCCGCCCGCGCCTGGCTTCGGCATGACGCTGGTCAGCCGCAGCGTGGAGCATGAGCTGGGCGGTAGCGCCCGCTTCAGCTTCCCGCCCACTGGCCTGCAACTCCGCATCGAAGCTCCGCTGGAACATCTCGTCCCCCGTCCGGACCTCAAGCCTTGAACCGCGAAGGCATCCTGGCCGGCCGTAAAATTCTCCTGGTGGAAGACCAGCTCATCATTGCTATGGACATGGAGTGGGCGCTCAAGCGCTGCGGCTGCGAGGTGACGGGGCCGGTAGGCCGCTTGAAGCCGGCCCTGGAGCTTGCGAGCCGCGAAAACTTCGACTTCGCCTTGCTCGACGTCAATCTGTTTGGCGAATGGGTGTTCCCCGTCGCCGAGAAGCTGGAAAGTCTTGGCATCCCGTTCCTCCTGGCCACCGGCTACGGCCTGTCTGCCGTGCCGGAAGGGCGCACGAACTGGCGTGTCGTCGCCAAGCCCTACGATGCCGAGCAGGTGGTGGATTTGATCATCGAGGCACTGGCCCCCTGACTCCGCGCGGAACTTCCCGCCAACGGCCATTCCAGCGCCGCTTGGCCTCCTGTTCGCGACCGGCCCCGCATGCTTCATGCGGCCATGCAACGCACGGACAATCTGCGCGGCGCCGGCCTGATGGCCGCCGCCGCCTGCATCTTCGCCGTCGAGGCCATCCTGGTGCGGATCATGGTGGCGCGCGGCATTCCGGTGGAGGTGCAGGTGCTGGCCCGCGCGCTGGGCCAGGCAGTGTGGGTGGCGCCCTTCGTGGCTGCCGCCGGGCGCGCCGCATTCGCCACGAACCGCCTGCCATTGCACCTGCTGCGCGGCCTCTCCTCGGTGGCGACCTGGGGTTTCTACTACTGGTCGTTCACTTATCTCGACTTGGCGACGGCCACCGTCCTGTCCTTCACCAACGTCATGTTCACCACCCTGCTGGCGCGGCCGTTGCTGGGCGAAAGGGTGGGCGCGGCGCGCTGGGCCGGCACCCTGGCCGGGTTCTGCGGCGTGGCGGTGATGCTGCGGCCGGGCGCGGACGTGCCGCTGGCCGGCGCCGCCATCGCAGTAACCGCCGCGCTGTGCTGGTGCGGCATCACCCTCACCACCCGCAGCCTGACGCGAACCGACAGCACCACCACCATACTGGCGTGGCTCTCGGTGGTCGTGGTGGCATGCGCCCTGCCCCTGGCGGTTCTTGCCTGGCGGCCACTGGGGCTGAGCGATCTGGCCTGGCTGACGCTGTTCGCTTTGGCCTGCCCCGGCATCATCTGGCTGGTGACCGAGGCACTGCGGGCCGGCGAGGCCAGCGCCGTGGCGCCCTTCCAGTACATCCGCCTGATCCTGATCGCCGGGGCCGGCTGGGCGCTGTATGGCGAGGTGCCGGATGGCTGGGCGGTGCTGGGGGCGGCCTTCATCCTGGGCGGTGCGGTGATCATTACGGTGGCCGAGGCACGGCGCCGGTAACGGTTGCGCGGGATTTCCAAACCGGGCACCACCCGGCCATGAGCCAGACCATCACCACCGATGTCGCCATCATCGGCGCCGGCCCCGCCGGCCTGTTCGCCGTGTTCGAATGCGGCATGCTGAAGATGCGCTGCGTGCTGATCGATACGCTGGAGGCCACCGGCGGGCAGTGCGGCGCGCTCTACCCGGAAAAGCCGATCTACGACGTCCCCGCCTACCCCTCCATCCTGGGCGGCGAGCTGATCGAGAAGCTGGAGGCGCAGGCCGCGCCCTTCGCCCCGGTCAAGCTGCTGGCGCAGCGGGTCGACCGGTTGGTGCCGGATGCCGCGGGCTTCACCCTGGCCACCAGCGCCGGCAGCACCGTGCGCGCCAAGGCGGTGCTGATCGCCGCCGGCGCTGGCGCCTTCGGCCCCAACCGCCCGCCGCTGGAAGGCCTGCCCGCCTACGAGGCCAGCGGCGCGGTGCGCTACATGGTGACGCGGCGGGAGGAGTTCCGGGCGAAGCGCGTGGTGATCGCCGGCGGCGGCGACAGCGCGGTGGACTGGGCGCTGAGCCTGAAGGACCTGGCGCACGTCACCATGGTGCATCGCCGGCCGAAATTCCGCGCCGCGCCGGAAAGTGCCGCGCAGCTGGAAGCCGCCGCCGCCGCGGGGCTCATCGAGATGGCCGTGCCCTACCAATTGCATGGACTCGAGGGCACCAATGGCCGCCTCTCCGCCGTGATCCTGGCTACGCTGAAGGGCGAGGAAAAGCGCGTCGAGGCCGACCATTTGCTGGCCTTCTTCGGTCTGTCGATGGAGCTCGGCCCTATCGCGGATTGGGGCCTGGGGCTGGAGAAACACCACGTCACCGTCAACCCGGCGACCTGCGAGACCAACATCCCCGGCATCCACGCCATCGGCGACATCGCCACCTATCCGGGTAAGCTGAAGCTCATTCTTCAAGGGTTTTCCGAGGCCGCGATGGCCGCGCATGCGATCCATCCACGGGTGTTCCCGGGCGAGGCGCTGCATTTCGAATACAGCACCAGCAAGGGCATCGCCGCGGCGTGATATCAGCGCTGCTGGTCAAGGCCGGCATCACCGCGGCGATCGTGGCGTCCGCGGCACTGGCGGCGCAGCGGTTGGGGCCGGTGTGGGGCGGGCTGGTGGCGACGCTGCCGGTCTCGGCCGGGCCCGCCTATGCGATGTTGGGTTTGCAGCACCCCAGCGCTTTCGTGGCGGCAGTGGCTGCGCACGGGCTGGGCGCGAATGCGGCAACCGCCCCGTTCCTATGGGTGCTGGTGCGCACGCTGCCGAGGCTGGCGCTGTTGCCCGCGCTGGGCCTCGCCTCGCTGACCTGGCTGGTCTTGGCGTTGGCGATCCTGGCCTGGGCACCGGGCTTCTGGTCCGCCGCCGGGCTGAATGCGCTGAGCTTCGGGCTGGTCATCTGGTCCACCCGCCGCACCGGCTGGGCGCCGCTGCCACATGTGAAGCCGGCGGCGTGGTGGGAGTTGCCGCTGCGCGCGGTGGCGCTCGGGCTGCTCGTGGCGGGGGTGGTGTCGCTCAGCGATCGGCTTGGCCCGCTTTGGACGGGGGTGGGCGCCATCTACCCGGTGGGGCTGACCACGCTCACCCTCGTGGCGGTGCCGCGGTTGGGCCGGCAGGGTGCTGCGGCGCTGCTGGCCGGGGCGGCGCGCGGGATGCCGGGTTTCGTGCTGTTCATGCTGGTGGTGGCGCTGGCGGCGGAGGGGTTGGGCGTGGCGGTGGCGATGGCGCTGGGTATCGCAGCCGTGCTGGGTTGGGGCGGGCTCGTGTTGGTCTTGCGGTCAGCACAAGGTCATCGGCGCTGATAACCGCTACGACGACTCGGTCTCGGCGGGTTGGAACACCTACCACGCAGGCGTTACATGACGAGTCGACAATCGACCTCTCAAGCTGGCCAGAGACGCAGGCCGAAGGGCTGCATGAGCAGGAAATCGTGGTCGCGTTGCAGCAACGTATGACCATGCAGGATGCAGAAGGTGCCGATGAAGAGGTCCACCGTCTTGCCGATGGTCACACCTCGGCCACGCAGCGCGCGGTAGATGCGGGCGGCTTCGACGGCGACATCCTGGCCTCCCATATCCGCGTAGTCGTAGGCTGTCAGATTCGCCGCGAGCTTTTCGGCCTCGACCTCGTTGTGAACACCCGCCAGCAACTCATGCAGGATCAGGTCTCCAACTAAAATAGGAGCCTGCCCAATCAAGGACTGCAGGGTGCGAGCAGCCGGTGCGGGGCGATCCCGGATATGGTCGATCCAAACCGAGGTATCAGCGACAATCAAGGGAAGCGGCGGGCCGCCCGGCTTTTGTTCAGGTCGCCATCCCAATCGATCTTGCCGCGCAATTCCAGCATTGCTTCCTGCGCCTTGAGCTGGACCAGTTTGCGTAATCCTTCCTCGACCACAGCCCGCTTGCTCGGCAAACCTGTAGCCTTCAGCGCCCTGGCCATCAAAGCATCATCGATGTCGATATTGGTTCGCATGCAGAGTGTGTATTAACGGGCACTTCGATGCACAACGTCAAAATCGCAGCGGGTCCACCATCCGCACCGCATCCGCCATGCTCCCCGGCACGTCTTGCCCGCGCACCTGTGCCGCCAGGAACAGCCCGGCCCCGGGCGCCGTCTGGATGCCGTAGCCACCCTGCCCGCACATCCAGAAGAACCCCGGCAGGTGCCCCGGCCCGATCACCAAGGACCGGTCCGGGGCGAAGCTGCGCAGGCCGGCCCAGCTGTGCTCCACCCGCTTCACGTCGATGTCCAGCGCCTGCTGCATCCGGTCCACCGCCACCGCCACGTCGTATTCGTCGGGCTGCGCGTCCATCGGTTCGCTATCGGTTTCGTCGGCCGGGCTCAGCATCAGCTTGGTGCGGGCCTCGGGCCGTGCGTACCAGCTGTGGCCGACATCGCCCACCAGCGGCCAGTCGCGAACCTCGTGGGGCGCGGGGTCGACGATCACGCCGGTGCGGCGCTTCGGCTGCAGGCCCACCTTTGGCTCGCCCGCCAATTCGGCCACCACATCGCCCCATGCCCCGGCGGCATTGATGAGGACGGGCGCGGCAAAGGCATCGCCAGCTGAGGTCTCGCAATGCCAGGCACCGGCCTCATGCCAAATGCGCCCCGCACGGTGGCGCAGCGCCAGCTGCCCGCCCAGCCGCCGCACCATCTTCAGGTAGCCTGCATGCAGCGCCGCCACCTCGATGTCGAAGCAATCCGTCTCCAGCAGCGCGTCAACCGCGAAGCCCTCGCGGATCGCCGGCACCATGGCGCGCGCGGCTGCCACGCCAATGCGCTCGATCACCGCGCCGCCTGCCAGCAGCGCCTCCAGCTGGCCCATCTGCTCCGGCGGCGCGAGATGCAGCACGGGGCGCGGATGCGCCAGCTTCGCATCCGTAAAACCCTCTGGCGGCCTCTCGAAGAAATCCTTCGATGCCGCCGTGAGGATCCGCACGTCGGCGGCGCCGTAGTTGCGGATCCAGATGGCCGCGCTCCGCCCTGTGGCGTGGAAGCCGGCGCTGTCCTCCGCCTCCAACATCACCACCCGATGGGTGTTGGCCAGCTGGGCGGCGACGGTGGCGCCGGCCATGCCGGCCCCGATGATGATGGCGTCGGTGCTGGTGATCTGCATGGCAGCCAGATTGCCCGCCGCCGGGAACGTGGCAAGGGCGTCATCAACCGCCTGTTGCATCACGCCGCAGGGAATGACTAACCTCAGGGCAACGGCAGCTCCAATGCCGGCAAGAGGGAAGTTCACATGTCCAAGGAAACCGCCCGGAAGGGCGTCGTCACCCGTCGTGCGACCATGGCTGGAGCCGCTGCCGCGCTGCCGCTGGTCAACGTCCACGCACAGGGCAGCGCCGGCGCCCTGCGCTGCGCTTTCTGGGACCATTGGGTGCCCACCGGCAACAACGCCCTGCGCGAGCTGTGCGGCCGCTGGGGCGAGCGCAACCGCGTCAACG
>CAXTJY010000058.1:1892-3367 GCA_964244395.1 uncultured Rhodovarius sp. | reverse complement strand
GTGCGGCGGGTCAATGTCAGCCTCGACTTCATCAACACCACCGGCAACCAGCTGCAACTGACCGCCGCGGCGCAGAGCCAATCGCGCACCGGGCACGACATCATCTCGCTGGCGCCCTGGGATGTCGGCACCTACTCGGACCTGTTGGAGCCGGTGGATGACGTGATCGGCCGCCTCAGCGCCAAATACGGCCCGCCCAACCCGGTCGCCGAATTCCTCGCCAAGCAGGGCGGCCGCTGGAAGGCCGTGCCCGCCACCTCCGGCACCCAGAACAAGCCGGCCTGCGTCCGCTTCGACCTGATGAAGGAGCATGCCGGCATCGACGTGCAGGCGATGTGGCCGGCCCGCAACGAGCGCGGCCCCGGCGCCGACACCTGGACCTGGGAAACCTTCGCCACCGCGGCCGAGAAATGCAACGCCGCCGGCGTCCCCTTCGGTCTGCCGATGGGCCAGTTCACCGATGCGGTGGACTGGGTGGGCGCGCTCTTCGCCAGCTACGGCGCCTTCATGACCGACGCGCGCGGCAACCCGACGATCCGCGGCAACGCCAAGCTGCGCACCGCCATCGAGATGACGGTGCGCATTGCCCGCTTCCTGCCAAACGACGTCTGGGCCTGGGACGATGCGTCCAACAACCGGGCGCTGATCTCCGGCCGCTCGGCCCTGGTGTTCAACCCGCCCAGCGCCTGGGCGGTGGCCAAGCGCGACGCGCCGCAAGTGGCCGAGAAGTGCTGGACGATCCCGATGCCGGCCGGTCCGGAAGGCCGCTTCATCGCCTACCTGCCGTGGAACAGCGGCATCTGGGCCTTCGGCCGCAACAAGACCGCCGCCAAGGCGCTGCTGGAATTCCTGAGCGAGCGCGAGAGCGCCGAGCACACCACCAACATCTCCGGCGGCTACGACATCCCGCCGTTCAATTCGATGAGCGACTTCGGTGTGTGGGAACGCGAGGGGCCGCCCGCCGGCACCATCTTCAACTACCCCAACAAGCCGCACCACCAGGCGACGGCGTCCATCGCTTTCGCCCCCGCCCCGCCGGAACTGGCGACGCAGATGTACATTCAGGCTCTCAACACCAAGGTCGTTGCCCGCATTTCCCAGGGTGGCGACAGCATGGATGCGGCGCTGGGCTGGCTGGAGCGCGAGATCAACACCATGCGCCGCGGCTGAGAGTTCGTGGCGTCAGATTTTGCGCTGAGCGGGGCGGGCGTCGCCCCGCGCACGGGCGGGCTGCGCCGCTTCGCCCGCGCCCGTTCGACCATGGCCTTCCTGATGACGCTGCCGCTGATCCTGATCATCGGCGGCCTGGTCGTCTGGCCGGCCGGCTACGCCATGCACCTGGCCACGATGAACCGGCGGATGACCGCCTATATCGGGCTGGAGAACTTCGCGATCCTGCTGGAGAACGACACCTTCCGGATGGTGATCTTCCAGTCCTGCTTCTTCGCCATCGTCGCCGTGCTGCTCAAGGCGCT
>CAXTJY010000058.1:0-1882 GCA_964244395.1 uncultured Rhodovarius sp. | reverse complement strand
GCGCTGATCGGCTTCTGGCTGGCGCACATGCTGCACCACATCCCCACCAAGGGGCAGCGCAAGTGGCGCGGCATGCTGCTGGTGCCCTGGGTCATTCCGCCGGCGCTGTCCACGCTGGGCTGGTGGTGGATGTTCGAGCCCAGCTATTCCTCGATCAACTTCCTCATCAACGCCTTCGGCTTCCCGTCGGTGCCCTGGCTGGGCAGCCCGTGGTGGGCGCGCATTTCCATCATCATCGTCAACGTCTGGTACGGCGCGCCGTTCTTCATGATCATGTACCTGGCGGCGCTGAAATCGGTGCCGGACCAGCTGTACGAGGCGGCGGCCATCGACGGCGCCACCGGCTGGCAGGGGCTGCGCTACGTCACGCTGCCGATGATGCAGAACATCATCAGCATCACCGTGCTGTTCAGCCTGATCGTGACCTTCGCCAACTACGACATCGTCCGCGTCCTGACCAATGGCGGGCCGCGCGACCTGACGCATGTGTTCGCATCCTACGCCTTCCAGGTCGGCGTGCTGAGCGGCAACATCCCGCGTGGCGCGGCGGTCTCGCTGTTCATGTTCCCGCTGCTGGCGGTGGTCGCCTTCTTCATGCTGCGCGGCATCAACAACCGCAACAAGGAGATGGCGTGAGCGCCGCAGCCGGGGAAAAGCCCCGCGCCGCCTTTGTGCCCGCGGTCCGCAAGGCGGGATCGCTGCGTGGCGAGCGCCGCTGGGCGCTTATTGTGGCCTATGTGTCGCTGGTGATCGCCTCCATCGTCATGCTGGCGCCGCCCTTCTACATGCTGATCACAAGCCTGAAGGGCAGCGCCGAGATCGCCGACCTCGGCCGCAACCCGTGGCTATTGCGTTCCCCCACCCTGGAGAACTACGCCGCCATCATCGGCAGCGAGATGTTCCGCGGCTTCTTCTGGAACAGCATCAAGGTGACGGTGCTGGTGGTCATCATCACCATGGTGGTGTCCGTGCTGGCCGCCTTCGCCCTGGCGCGGATGAAGTTCTGGGGCAGCGAATTCCTCGCCACCGGCGTCTTCCTCACTTACCTGGTGCCGGACACGCTGCTGTTCCTGCCGCTGTACCAGATCGTCGGCGGGCTGGGGCTGCTCGACAGCACCTGGGGCCTGGTGCTGGTCTATCCCACACTGACCGTGCCGTTCTGCACCTGGATCATGATCGGCTACTTCGCCAGCATTCCGAAGGAGCTGGACGAAGCCGCGCTGATCGACGGCGCGAACTGGGCGCAGATGCTGTGGAAGATCTTCATCCCAGTGGCGCTCCCCGGCATCATTGCCGCCACCATCTTCGCCTTCACGGTCAGCTGGGCCGCTTTCGTCTATCCCACCGCCTTCATCACCCGGCCCGACGAGATGCCGCTCACCATCGGCGTCGTGTCGCAGCTCATCCGCGGCGACACCTTCGCCTGGGGGCAGATCATGGCCGGCGCGCTGCTGGCCGCCCTGCCGCCGGTGATCGTCTACGCCTTCCTCATGGACTACTACATCGCCGGGCTGACCGCCGGCGCGACCAAGGGCTAGCCCGTCCGATCGCCGGAGCGCCGACAGGCGCGGAGGCGTGAATCGGCCGTGCCAACGAAGGACTCACATGGCGCAGGTCACTCTCCGGAAGATCGTCAAGGAATACGAGGGCGGCGTGCAGGCGGTGAAGGGCATCGACCTTGACATCGCCGACCATGAATTCGTCGTCCTGGTGGGGCCGTCCGGCTGCGGCAAATCCACCACGCTGCGGATGATCGCGGGGCTGGAGGAAATCTCCGCCGGCGACATCATGATTGGCGGCTCGGTCGTCAACGACGTGCCGCCACGCGACCGCGACATCGCCATGGTGTTCCAGAACTACGCCCTCTACCCGCACATGACGG
>CAXTJY010000057.1:0-11642 GCA_964244395.1 uncultured Rhodovarius sp. | reverse complement strand
TGGCGCCTTCGGTTCGGTGCCGACGCCGGCGCTGGTGGCGCCGCTCGAATTCACGATGCCGGGGGCGCTGTATGCCGCCATGGGTGGCCATGTGGGCGCGGCGGTGCCGATCGAGCGGGTGCTGGCGGAATACGGCGCCACGGCGCGGCGCGACGTTTTGGCGGGAGGGGTGCCGTGGCCTGGCGCCGCGCCCTGAACGCGCACGGCCTGCCCGACGGCAGGCTGAGCCTGGAAGACGGCCCGATCCGCCTGGTAATCGGCATCGAGGGCCCGCCGGACGCCGTGCGCGCGGCGCAGAATGCCGCCGGGCTACGCCTGAATGGGTTGCTGGCAGCGCTCTGCCAGGAACTCCCCCTGCTGCGTCAACCCCTCGGCGACGCCGCGCCCCGGCTGCGCCACCCCGTCGCCCGCCGCATGGCCGAGGCCTGCTGGCCGCATCGGATGGACCACATCACGCCCATGGCGGCGGTGGCCGGCGCGGTGGCAGAGCATGTGCTGGCAGGGATCGCCGAACACCCCGTGCGCGTCACCCACGTCAACAACGGCGGCGATATCGCGCTGTATCTGGCCCCCGGCGCCAGCTTGCGCGTCGGCCTGTGCGGCGACCTGGCGAGCGGCCGGGTGGATGGCCTGGCCCTGCTGCATGCAACCGACGGCATCGGCGGCATCGCCACCTCCGGCTGGCCCGGCCGCAGCTTCTCCCGCGGCATCGCCGATGCAGTCACCGTGCTGGCGGGGCGGGCCGCCGATGCCGATGCCGCGGCGACGATCATCGCCAACGCCGTCGATGCCGACCACCCCGCCATCACCCGCCGCCCCGCAAGCAGCCTCGACCCGGATAGCGACCTGGTCGGCCTGCCGGTGACCGTGGCGGTGGGCGCGCTGCCGCTGATGCTGGTGCAGCTGGCCCTGGCACGCGGTGCACGGGTGGCGGAACGATTGCTCGGCCGCGGCGTTATCAAGGCGGCGTTGCTGCGCCTGCAGGGCGAAAGCCTGACTGTGGGTGACGTGGACGTCATGGTGTTGCCGCTTGCGCCAGGCGACGCTGGCTTGCCATGATGACCCACGCGCAAGAGGAAGGCCGTCACCAGGATGAATGAAGACAAGAAGTTGGGGCGGCGCCTGCTGGCGCTTCGGGCGGCTACGCTGGGCGGCGCCGCCGTGGCTGCCGGGCAAGCCGGGGCCCAGGGCGTGAAATCCGGCCGCGGCCGCAGCGGGCTGACCGACAGCGACCCGAATGATGAGCCGGGCAATGGCCGCGGCGGCACGACTCAGCCGCGCCCGCCCGGCGGCGTCTCAGATTCCGATCCGAATGACCCGCCGGGTCAGGGCCGCGGCGGCAACCGTCCGCCCGGGGGCGGCGGTGGCACCAGTGATGCGGATCCGAACGACCCACCGGGCCAAGGCCGTGGCGGGAATCGTCCACCGGGCGGCGGCACCAGCGACGCCGATCCGAATGACCCGCCGGGCCAGGGTCGTGGCGGGAGCCGCCCACCGGGCGGCGGCACAAGCGACGCCGATCCGAATGACCCACCGGGGCAGGGTCGTGGCGGCAACCGGCCACCGCAGGGGGGACCGCCCCAGGGCGGGCCTACCGACAACGACCCGACCGACCCGCCGGGCGGCGGCCGCGGCGGCGGCAACCGCCCCACACCGGCACCGGCACCGCCGGTGAAGTCGCCGGCTGCCCCAACCCCGGCGCCGCCACCACCACCTAGGGGGCCCACCAAGTAGCCGCTTCGTGATGGCCAGGGCCGCGGCGCAGGCTTCGTGCCGCGTGCCGCGGCATCTCTCCCGTTGAGCGGCGCAGGCAGCGAAAGCTGGCGTTACCGGCTGGTGATCCCGCCACTCGGGTTTGCAGCCTATCTGCGCTGCTACCGGCTCACGATGCTTCCCTTCAGGGGATGGCGGGGTGGACGCCGTTTCCCGTGGGTCGCCACCCTGATGGGGGTAGCGTTCGGGTTGATTCTGGGAGGGATCATATCGGCCGTCCGGGTCATTGTCCTGGGCGGACTGGGCGAGACCGCGTCGACTTGGGTATTGCTGGGCTGGCGGGCCGTGCTTTTCGTCTTCGGGCTCATCTCCCTCGGACTCCTGTCGGCTTTTTTTTACCGGATCAGCACCACACAGGCTCTCCTGCGGCGTGTGTATGAAGGCGGCCAGGGCATGCTTGGCACGCATGAACTCCTGATCGGGGACGGGGGGATATCGTGGCGTAACGACCAGTGTAGGATGGAGTTCGGTTGGGCGTATTTCGACCGCCTGTCAGGTCAGGATGACCTGCACATCCTGAGTTTTGGCGGGACCGGCTTCCTGTGGCTTCCCGATTCCGCCTTCGCCGGCATGGCCCAGCGCGATGCGGTGCTGGATTTCATCCGCGATCGCCTGGGGGCCTTACGCTTCACCACCAAGCGTTGAAGATGGCTACCCCACACGGATGTTGCGGGCGCGGATCAGCGCGCCCCATTTCTCGGTCTCCCGCCGCTGATAGGCTGGGTAGTCCTCCGGCCGCCCGGCCAGCGGCGTCATGCCCTGGCTGAGCAGACGCTCGCGCAGCCCAGGATCGGCGAGCGCGGCGGCGAACACGGCGTAGACGCGCTGGACCAGCGCGGGTGGGGTCTCCCCTGGCGCAAACAGCGCAAAGTCAGTGCTGCTTTCAAAGCCGGGCAGCCCGGCCTCGGCCACCGTCGGCACGTCCGGCGCGAGGGGCGTGCGCATGGCGGTGGAGACGCCCAGGCCCCGCATGGCGCCGGAGCGCAAATGCGGCATGGCGACGATGGCATCCACGAAAGTCACCTGCACCTCACCCGTGAGCTGCGCCTGCATCGCGGGCGCGCCGCCTCGATACGGCACGTGCAGCAGCTCGATCCCCGCCATCTGCATCAACAATTCGGTGGCAGGTGGCTGCTGCCTCCATGCCCGGAACTGCCGAAGGACAGCCGGCCAGGATTGGCACGGGCGTACGCCAGGAAGCCGGCGAAGTCGCTGAAGGGCTGCGCCGGATGCGCCACCAGCATCTGCGGGTTGGTGGCAAGCAGCGAGATCGGCGCCAGCGCCGTCTCGTTGTCGTAGGGCAGCCCGGCCATCAGATGCGGCGCGATGGCGTAGGTGGAGTTGGTACCGACCAGCAATGTGGTGCCATCGCCCCGCGCCCGGGCGACGTAGGCATGCCCCAGCGTGCCGGTGGCGCCGACCCGATTGTCCACGATGAAGCTCTGCCCCGTGGTGCCGCCAAGATGCTGCAGGATGGTGCGCACCAGCGCGTCGGTGCTGCCGCCGGCCGGCCAGGGTACGACGACGGTGACGGCGCGATCGGGCCAGGCGGGCTGGGCGAGGGCCGGGGCGGCGAGCAGCGGCAAGGATCGGCGGGTCAGACGCATCACGGTCTCCTTCCCGCCCATGATAGCCGGGCGGACGCGCCTGCGGACCCCGGCTCGGCTCAGCCCAGTTCGATCACAAGGTTGAACTGCTCATCGATGTGGCATTCGGCGCCAGGCGGCACGACGCAGGTGCTTTCCCGCTCCTCGACCAGCGCCGGCCCCTGGAAGCGGGCGCCGATAGGCAGGGCGTAGCGGTCCAGCACCGCGGCCTGCACCTCGCCCGCCCCCTCGAACCGCACCGCGCGATGCCCGCGCGCGGCGTCGGTCGCCACGGCATCACGCCGCAGGCTGATGTCGATGGAGGGCGCACTGGCCGCGAGCCGCCAGGTCAGCGCCTCGATCGGCGCCTCCTCCACCACGCGGCCGAAGCGTTCCCGGTAGCTGTCGAAGAAGGCGGCGCGGATGGCCGGCAGGTCGTGCGGGTTCAACCCCAGCCCCGGCAGCGGCACAGGAATTTCGAAGCCCTGCCCGACATGGCGCATCTCGGCGACCGGGCTGTAGGCCATCTCGCCCGCCATCGCGCCGGCCTCCAGCAGCAGCGCGTCGCATTGTTCTCGCATGGCGGCGTACAGGGCGTTGATCGCCGGGTAGTCCAATCGCTCCAACCGGCCGACCAGGCTGCGCACCGCATCCGTAGCGGGCGGCGCCACCAGGAAACCGAGCGCCGAGGCCACGCCGGCGCCCAGCGGCACAACCACCCGCTTCATCTTCAGCAGCCGCGCCAGGTTGCAGGCATGCACCGGCCCAGCACCGCCGAAGGCGATCAGCGTGTAGCGGCGGGGGTCACGCCCCTTCTCCGCCAGATGCATCCTGGTGGCCGCCGCCATGGTCTCATCGACGATGCGGCTGACCCCCAGCGCGGTGTCCGCTACGGACATGCCGAGCGCAGCGGCCACGCCGGTCTCCACCGCGCGCTGCACCAGCCCGATCTCCAGCGCCATCTCGCCACCCAGGAAGTGAGCGGGGTCGAGCCGGCCGAGCAGCAGATCGGCATCCGTCACCGTGGGTTCCGTGCCACCCTGGCCGTAACACACCGGCCCCGGCCGGGCGCCGGCGCTGCGCGGCCCCACCTTCATCAGGCCCGACCCCGGCTCCACCCGCGCGATGGACCCGCCGCCGGCGCCGATCTCGATCATGTCCACCACCGAGACCTTCAGCGGCAGGCCGGAGCCCTTGGCGAAGCGGCGCACGCGGCCGGCCTCGAAGTCGTGTTTGTGGTCGGGCGCGCCGTTCTCGACCAGGCACATCTTGGCCGTGGTGCCGCCCATGTCGTAGCTCACCACCGCGTCCAGTCCGGCCTGCCGGGCGATAAAGGCGGCGGCCATGGCGCCGGCCGCCGGACCGCTCTCGATCAGCCGGATCGGGAAGGCCATTGCCTCGGCCAGCGAGGCGATGCCGCCCGAGGACAGCATGACGTACAGCGCGCCGGCGAAGCCGGTATCGCGAAGGTCGGCTTCCAGCTTGCGCAAATACCGCTGCATGCGCGGCTGGACATAGGCGTTGGCGCAGGCGGTCGAGGTGCGCTCGTATTCACGAATTTCGGGCGCCACGGCGCTGGACAGGGTGATCGGCAATTCGATGCCGCGCGCCCGCAGCACATCCTGCGCGCGGCGCTCGTGCATCGGTTCGCGGTAGCTATGCAGGAAGGAAATGGCGATGGCCTCGACGCCGGCATTCACCAGCGCCTGGGCCTGTTCCTCCAGCCGGCCTTCGTCGAGCGGCAGCAACTGCTCGCCATGCGCCGAGATGCGCTCCGGCACCTCCAGCCGCAGATGGCGCGGCACCAGGGTGGGCGGCGGTTCCAGGAACAGATCGTACAGGTCGTACCGAATCTCCCGGCCGATCTCCAATGAATCTCGGAAGCCCGCCGTGGTCAGCAGCCCGACCTTGGCGCCGGTGCGCTCGATGATGGTGTTGGTGACCAGCGTGGTGCCATGCACGATGGAATGCACATCCGCCGGCCCCAACCCTGCCTCGCGCAGGATGCGCTCGATCCCCTGGGTGATGGCGCGGGAGGGGTCGTCCGGCGTGGTAAGCAGCTTGCCGGTACGGGTGATGCCGCGCTCGGCGTCGTGCAGCACGAGGTCGGTGAAGGTGCCGCCCACATCCACTCCGATGCGCGCGCTCATGCGTAGTCGCCCGGGCGGGTGACGGCACCGTCGCGTATATCCGCCGCCAGCGCCTCCGGGTCGCGCTCCCCAGGCGGTCCGTAGCCGCCACCTCCGGCATAGGTCATCACCAGCCGCATCCCCGGCGCGATGGTGGTGCGTGATTTCGGGTGCGGCCGGGTGCCGTCGCTCATCGTGATGTTGGAAGTGGCGCCCGGCGCGCCGCCCAGCACGCCCAGCGCGGGGTGGTCACGCCGGTCGCTCAGCAGCGACAGCCGCAGCGAATCCGGTGCACGAACCTCGATCTCGGCCTCTTGCCCCAGCCCGCCGCGCAGCCGCCCTGCCCCGCCGGAATCCGGTCGGAACTGTTTGCGCCACACCACCAGCGGCGCCACGCTCTCGAACGCCTCGATGGAGCCGGCACCTGCGTTGGTCGGGAAGGCCGTGGTCGGCAGGCCATCGCGATGCGGCGCCGCGCCCATGCCGCCGGAAGCGAACAGCACCTGGCTGAACCGGTCGCCATTCGCGTCGAGGCCGGAGAACAGGCAGCGCATCGTCGGCGCCCCGCCGCAATCGGCGATGACGCGATCCGGAATCACCGGCG
The DNA here is from genome assembly GCA_964244395.1 of uncultured Rhodovarius sp. Classification (GTDB taxonomy): domain Bacteria; phylum Pseudomonadota; class Alphaproteobacteria; order Acetobacterales; family Acetobacteraceae; genus Rhodovarius. Next base: position 5,550 of record CAXTJY010000057.1, on the reverse strand, counting down.
CCAGCGCCCGGTAGATCGCCCCGGCCAGCAGATGCCCGGTGAGCTGCCGGGCCGACACCGGCGCGGGGTAAAGCGGATTAAGGATGCTGCGCTCCGGCGCCGTTACCGTGATGGCGCGATAGCTGCCCTCGTTGCGCGGCGTGAACGGGTCGAGCGCGCATTTCACCGGATAGACCGAATAGGCGTGGGTGTAGTTCCAGACGCAGTTGATGCCGCGCGCGATCTGCGGGCTGGTGCCTTCGTAGTCGATCTCCATCGTATCGCCGGCGACCCGCACGGTGCACACGATGCGCGTCGTCTGCGCATCGAAGCCGTCGGCCTCCTGTACCGCCTGGTATTCGCCATCCGGCAGCGCGGCGATGGCCTTGCGCATGGCCGCATCGGTGCGGTCAGCCAGCGCGGCACCCAATGGGCCAAGCTCCTCCAGGCCGGAATCCTCCAGAAATTCCCGCACCCCCGCGGCGCAGACCTGGTTGGCGGTCACCTGCGCTTCCAGATCGCCCTGCACCTGGCGCGGCACCCGCACATTGGCCAGAAACATCTCCAGCACGTCCCTATTCCACTCGCCGGCGCGGATGATCCGGGTGGGCGGGATGCGCACGCCCTCCTCGAACACCTCCTGGCAATCCGCACCCCACAGCGCGCCGCCGACGTCGGGGCTGTGCGCGATGGAACCCGCGAACCCCACCAACCGGCTACGGAAGAAGATCGGCGAAACGGCGGTGATATCCGGCAGATGCCCGGTCGCCAGCCAAGGATCGTTGGTGATGACGCAATCGCCGTCCGCCCAGCTTTCGGCTGGGAATTTTGCCAGGAAGGCGCGCGTGGTGCGCGGCAGGATGCACGAGAAACTGGCGATGCCGCCGGTGTTCTCGCTGACGCTGTTGCCCTCCACATCCATCAGCACCGTGGCGAAGTCGTTGCTTTCTCGAACGATGGTGGAGAAGGCGGTCCGCAGCAGCGCCGTGGCCGCCTCATCGGCTATGGAGATCAGCCGCGACCAATGGACTTCAAGGGTGATGGGATCCCAAGGGAGCGTCGCTGAGGCATTCATGGGGCCGCATGGCACGCGGCCCGGCGGCACGCGTCAAGGGAGCCCAGGTCAGATACGGACGGGCGCGTTCAACCGGCCCAGCGCCGCGATCAACGCCGAGGGCTCGTAGGGCTTCTGCAGCACTTGCACGTTGTGATGGCGGGGCAGCGGCACATCGCCGCCGAAGCCGGTCGCCACCAGGAAGGGCACCCCGGCGGCTGCCAGCGCGTCTGCGACCTCCAGGCAGGTCTCGCCGGACAGGTTGAGGTCGAGCACCGCGATGTCCGGCCGTTCGGCGGCGGCCAGGGCCAGGGCTTCCGGCACCGTGGCGGCGGGGCCCATGATGGTGGCGCCGGCATCCAGCAGCACGTCCTCCAGAAGCATCGCCACCAGGGGTTCGTCCTCGGCCACCAGAATCCGGCACCCATCCAGTCGGTCCATGAACATCCTGCCCCTTTGCCGCACCACATATACGGGTAGAAGGCGGGGGGCCCAAGCCCAAACTGCCATGCACCCGGCGGTGACACGCTGCGGCGGCCGGGGTATTGCCGCAACATGACATTACGGATCATCGAGCGATGAAGCGCGCCCTCATCACCGGCGTAACGGGCCAGGATGGCGCCTACCTGTCCCAGCTTCTTCTGGCCAAAGGCTATATGGTGTTCGGCCTGTTGCGCCGCTCCGCCTCGGCCGACGTCATCGCCGAACGGCTGCGCTGGCTGGGCATCGCGGGCCAGGTTACGCTGGTGGACGGCAACCTGACCGACATCTCCTCGCTGATCCGCGCGCTGAACGAGACCCAGCCCGACGAGGTGTACAACCTGGGCGCCCAGAGCTTCGTCAAGGCGAGCTGGAACCAGCCGCTGCTGACCGGCAACGTCACCGCCATGGGCGCCGGAAATTTGCTGGAGGCGGTGCGGTTGGTGCGGCCGCAGGCGCGCTTCTACCAGGCGTCGTCGTCGGAAATGTACGGGTTGATCCAGGAGAAGGTGCAGTCGGAAAAAACCCCCTTCTACCCGCGCAGCCCCTACGCCGTGGCCAAGCTCTACGCCCATTGGCTGACGGTGAACTATCGTGAGAGCTTCGGCATGCACGCCAGCAGCGGCATCCTGTTCAACCATGAGAGTCCGCTGCGCAGTATCGAGTTCGTTACGAGAAAAGTAACGGACGGGGTGGCACGCATCAAGCTCGGGCTGACCACCGAACTCGCCATGGGCAACCTCGATGCGACGCGCGACTGGGGCCATGCGCGCGATTACGTCGAAGGCATGTGGCGGATGCTTCAGCAGGATGTGCCGGACGACTATGTGCTGGCGACCGGGCGCACCACCAGCGTGCGGGAATTCTGCCGCCTGGCCTTCGCCCATGTCGGGTTGAACTATGAGGCGCATGTCAAGGTCGATGCCGCCTTCCTCCGCCCGGCCGAGGTCGACGTGCTGCATGGCGATGCCGGCAAGGCCCGCGAAAAGCTCGGCTGGGTGCCGGTGACGTCGCTGGAAACGATGGTCGGCGAGATGGTCGATGCCGACATGGAGCGACACCGCCGCAGGTTGTGAAGCGCGTTTGGCGTTGCGTGAAGCGGTCTTTCGGCGGCAAATAGACTGCCCCGTGGATCGATCTCCCCAATGAGTCAGAGCCTGACGCCCAGCAAGACCGCCGCCTCCGCCGCCAGGCCTTCCACGATGCCCTGGATGCGGCGCGGGCTGATCGCCGCGGCGCTGTTGCTGCCTTTCACTTTCGCCGGGCTGTTCACCTGGCAAGACTGGCGGCGCACCAATTCCGAGGCCGAGGCGCGGCTGGAACGGATGCTGGCGGTGGCGCAGGAGCATGCGCTGAAAGTGGTGGAGACCAACGCGCTGGTCCTGGACAGCATCGCCGGGCTGATGCAGGGCATGTACTGGCCCGAATTGCAGATGGACGTGTCCCGCGTGCATGCAGGACTGCTGGCGCTGGAACAGCGCATCGAGCAGCTGCGCACGCTGCACGTCGTGCGGCCCGATGGCATGCTGTTCACCATCAGCACCAGCTGGCCGACGCCGGAGGTGAACCTGGCCTCTCGCGATTATTTCCAGCGCCACCGGTCGGGGGAGCTGGGGCTGTATTTCGGCGAGCCGCTGGTGGGGCGGACCACCGGGGTGCTGGCCTTCACCATGAGCCGGGCGCGGCTGGACGCCCAGGGCCGGTTCGACGGCGTGGTGCTGGGTTCGGTGCTGCCCAGCTATTTTGAGCAGCATTGGGCCACCCTGGCGGGCGATGGCGGCGGCCAGTTCACCCTGTTCCGCGCCGATGGCGTGGTGCTGGCGCAATTCCCCGCGCCGGGCTCGGGCGAGGCACGGGAAGGCGCGCGGGCGCAACTCCTGCCGCTGGCCCGCGGCAGCGACCGGCAGGACCGGCTGCGCCTGACCGACGCCGGCGGCGAGGAATGGCTGGCAGGCTTCCGGCGGGTTGGGCACGAGCCGCTCTTCGTCTCCTTCGCGCAGCCGCGTGCCGCAATCGTGGCGGGCTGGTGGCGGGAGGCGGTGGTGACCTTCTCGCTGGCGGCCCTGGTGTCGATGGCGTTGGGGGTGGTGCTGCGCCTGGCGTGGCAGCGCTGGACTGCCGAGCAGGTGGCGCTGGCCCAACTGGCGGCGACGGCCGAGGCGCTGCGCGACCAGATCGAAAAACGCGAGGCAGCCGAGGACCAACTGCGCCAGGCGCAGCGTCTGGAGGCGGTGGGCCGGCTGACCGGCGGCATCGCACACGACTTCAACAACCTGCTGACCGCCATTCTGGGCACGGTGCACCTGCTGGAGCGGCACTTAGGCGCCGGCGCGGATGAGCGGTCCAAACGCCTGCTCAGTGCTGCGCGGGACGCGGTGGCGCGGGGCGCCAAGTTGAATGCCAGCCTGCTGGCCTTCGCCCGGCGACAGCCGTTGAAGCGCGAGGCGCTGGATGCCAACGCCCTGGTCTCAGGCTTCGAGCCGCTGCTGGCCCGGGCCCTGGGCGATGCCGTGACCCTGAAGCTGAAGCTGGCGCCGCAATTGCCCGCCTGCCAGGCCGATGCAGCGCAGCTCGAAGCGGCGCTGCTGAACCTGGCGATCAATGCGCGCGACGCGATGCCGGATGGCGGCGAAGTGGAGTTGACCAGCCGCACCGCCTGGCTGACGGAGGAGGATCTGCGCAACAACGACGACGCGCATCCAGGACCCTATGCCGAACTGGTGCTGAGCGACACCGGTGCCGGCATGTCGGCCGAGGTGATGCACCGCGCCTTCGAACCGTTCTTCACCACCAAGGGGCCTGGCCGCGGCACCGGGCTGGGGCTGAGCCAGGTTTTCGGCTTCATCCGGCAATTGGGCGGACATGTCGCCATCCGCAGCACCCCCGGCAGGGGCACCGCGGTGAGCCTGTACTTGCCATTGATGGCGGGCGGGGTGCCGGTGCCCGAGCGGGAGGCGCCGCCGAGCCGTGCCTCGGTCGTTGCCGTCGCATCGGCCACCGTGCTGGTGGCGGAGGATGACGACCAGGTGCGCGAGGTGGCCGCCGAGATGCTGCGCGATGCCGGCTTCCGGGTGCTGGCAGCAGCCGATGGGCGGCAGGCGCTGGCCCTGCTGGAGCGCGGCGAAAAGGTGGACGTGCTGTTCAGCGACGTGGTGATGCCGGGCGGCATCTCCGGCGTTGAGCTGGCGCGGCGGGTGCGGGCGGCGCGGCCGGAGATCGGCGTGTTGCTGGCGTCCGGCTACGCGGCGCAGGAACTGGGCGGCGAAGCGCCGGAATTCGAATTGCTGGCCAAGCCGTATGACCGGGACGTGGTGGTGCGGAAAATTTCTGCGCTGGTGCGGACGGCACGGAAGGGCGCGGCCTGACAGGTTCTCAACGGTGACGTGACAGCGCCGTCATGGCCAGACCCCGACCCTACCACCTCCCAAAGGTCGAAAGCCCGAGCTACCCGTAAGACTGCTGATACAGCGCGATGATCTCGTCCGCCCCCGGCACCGCCGGATTGTTCGCAGGGCTGCCGCTGGCCAGCGCCTGCGCCGCCATGTTGGGCAGCAGGACGTTCCAGCGATCCACATCGATGCCGTAGGCTTTCGGGGTGGGGACGTGCAACTCGTCGTTCAATGCGGTCAGTTCCTCCAGCAACTTCGCACCCGCCACCTGGTCCGCATCGTCCTGCCCAGCCACCCCCATGCAGCGCGCCGCCTCCGCGTAGCGCGGCAGCGCCGCGGCCAGGCCGTAGCGTGTCACCGCCGGCAGCAGCATGGCGTTGGACAGCCCGTGCGGCACGTGGAAATGCGCCCCGATCGGCCGGCTCATCCCATGCACCAGCGCCACCGAGGAATTGCTGAAAGCCAGGCCGGCCAGCGTTGCGCCCAGCATCATCGCCTCGCGTGCGGCGAGGTTGTCCGGCTCGTGATACACCGCGCGCAGATTCGGGCCGATCAGCCGCATCGCCCGTTCGGCATACATGTCGGAGACGGGGTTGTTACGCTTGCTGACATAGGCTTCCAGCGCGTGGGTGAAGCTGTCGATGCCGG
>CAXTJY010000056.1:9465-11672 GCA_964244395.1 uncultured Rhodovarius sp. | reverse complement strand
TGACGTTGTCGACCGACCGGTCGACGATCACCGCGCCGGGTTCGCGCAGCCTTTCGCGAAGGCCCAGGGGCAGGATCTGCGCGAACATCATCGCGTCGGCCTTCAAGGAGTACGAGGCCGTGCGCAACCGCGCCGAGCACATTCACGCCGCCTTCCACGGCGTGAACCATCCGCTCAACGTCAATTTCGGCAGCATTGAGGGTGGCGAGTGGGTGTCCTCGGTGCCGACGCGATGCCGCATCGGCATGCGGGTCAGCGTCATGATGGGATACTCCGCGGCGGGCACCAAGGCCGACATCGAGGCGCTGGTGGCCACGGCCGCCACGCATGAACGGCTGCGCGGTGCCCGGGTGAAGCTGGAGTTCCAGGGCTTCATGGCCGAACCCTGTCTGTTCGATCAGAACGCCGACATCGTGACTCTGTGCCGCCGCAGCTGGGCCGACGCCACCGGCGGCGCCTTCCGCGACTATGCCGCCCCGGCGCTGACGGATGGTCGGCATTTCGTCCATCGGGGAACCCCGACCGCCGTTTTCGGACCGGATGCGCAGGACATCCACGGCATTGACGAAAGCGTGGGGGTGGAGAGCATCCATGGCTGCACGCGCGCCATCGCGCTGGCAATGGCGGAATGGTGTGGAGTCGAAACCCTTTGAACAACCTGCCACTGAGCGGCGCCCGACTGTGGGACAGCCTGATGGAGATGGCGCGGATCGGCGGTACGCCCAAGGGCGGCTGCAATCGGCAGACGCTGACCGCATTGGATGGCGAGGGCCGCCACCTGCTCGCCCTTTGGGCCGAGGCCGCCGGCTGCACGCTGAGCGTGGACCGGCTGGGCAACATGGCGTTGCGCCGCGAAGGCACGGATCCCGGCCGGAAGCCGGTGGCCTTCGGCAGCCACCTGGATACGCAGCCAACGGGCGGCAAGTTCGACGGCGTGCTGGGGGTGCTGGCCGGCCTTGAGATCATGCGGGCCCTGCACGACGCCGGCGCCACCACCCGCGCCCCGCTGCTGCTGATCAACTGGACGAATGAGGAAGGCGCCCGCTTCACGCCGCCCATGATGGGCAGCGGCAGCGCCATGGGCATCTTCAGCGAGGCAGAGGTCCTGGCGAAGACGGACCCGGACGGCGCCGTCTTCGGCCAGGCGCTGGAGTCCATCGGTTGGAAGGGCACCGCCGACCCCGCCGCGCTGGCCGACTGCGCCGCCTATTTCGAGCTGCATATCGAACAAGGCCGGTTGCTGGAGGATGGCGGCCACGATATCGGCGTGGTCACCCACGCGCTCGCCCAGCGTTGGTACGAGGTGACGGTGACCGGGGAGGAGGCGCATGGCGGCAGCCCCATGGCGCACCGCCGCGACGCCTTGATGGGTGCCGCCTGGCTGATCTCCGCGGTCGAGGAGATCGCGCTGTCCTGTATCGCGCCGGATGGCGAGCCCGGGCGCGGCACGGTGGGTCAGCTCACTGTCTATCCCTCCTCACGCAATATCACCCCCAGCCGGGTCTGGTTCAGCGTCGACACGCGCCATGGCGATCCGGCGCAGCTCGACGCCATGGGTGAGGCGTTGCGCGCCCGCGCCACCGAAATAGGGGCACTGCGGCATCTCAGCATCGAGGTCAGCGAATTCTGGTATAGTCCGCTCACCCCCTTCGACGACACGCTGATCGCCCGTTGCGAGGCTGCCGCTACGGCCCGCGGGCTGGACTGGCGGCGCATCCCCACGGGCATTGGGCATGACGCGGTCTATGTCGCGCGGCGCGTGCCCACGGTGATGCTGTTCACCCCCTGCCATGACGGGCTGAGCCACCACGAGGCCGAAAGCATCACGCCCGAATGGGCGGAGGCTGGGCTGCGGGTGCTGGCCGACGCCGTCATCGCCACCGCCAACGAGGAACAGTGATGCGCATCGCCATCGGCGGCTTCCTGCACGAGAGCCACTCCTTCGCCCCGCTGCCCACCGGCTGGCGACAATTCATCGAGACCGGCGGGTTCCCCACCCTGCAGCACCCCGGCACGCTGCTGGACACGTTGCGCCCGATCTCCGTGCCGGCGGCGGGTGCCATCGAGGTGGCAGAGGCCGCGGGCGCCAGCATCTGCCCGCTGGTGTGGGCCTTCGCCAACCCGGCGGGGCCGTTGACGCGTGAGGCGTTCGAGCGCATCGCGGGCCTGCTCATCGGGACTCTCCCGTGGATCAAGCTGCCCTGGGC
>CAXTJY010000056.1:676-9455 GCA_964244395.1 uncultured Rhodovarius sp. | reverse complement strand
AACGCGCTGGAAGTCGGACCGCTGGACGGCGTCTATCTCGACCTGCATGGCGCCATGGTGAGCGACGACTTCGCCGATGCCGAGGGCGAGGTGCTGCGCCGCGTGCGTGCCGTGGTGGGGCCGGACGTGCCGATTACCGCCAGCCTCGACCCGCATGCCAACATGACGGAGCAGATGGTCGAGCTGTCCGACGCGCTGGTGCCGTTCCGCACCTATCCACATATCGACATGCGAGAAGCCGGTGCCCAAGCCATGCGGCTGCTGCTGCGCCTGATCGGCGGCGAGCCGCGATGGTCGAAGACGTTTCGCACCGTCGATTTCCTCATCCCCATTACCAGCCAATGCACCATGGTCGAACCCATGGCGGGGGTGATGGAGGCGCGCGCCACGCTGGGCGCCGGTGCCGCGGAGCTGGCCTACTGCTTCGGCTTCCCCTACGCCGACTTCCCCGGCTGCTCGCAGGCTGTCGCTAGCTATGGCGACCCGGATGCGGCCGACGCCCTGGTGGCCGAGATCGAGGGACGCGAATCCGCCTTCATGGGCGGCGTCATGCCGGCGGCCGATGCCGTGCGCGAGGCGATGGCCTTGGCCGCGACCGCGACCCGCCCCGTCATCATCGCCGACACCCAGGACAACCCTGGCGGCGGCGGCCACGGCGACACCACCGGCCTGCTGGCAGAGCTGATCGCGCAGAACGCCCAGGACGCCGTGCTGGCAGTGATGAATGACGCCGACTCCGCCGCGGCCTGCCATGCGGCAGGGCAGGGTGCCACGCTGTCCCTATCGCTGGGGGGTAGGAGCGACGGCGCGCCCCTTGCCGTCACCGGCAACGTCGAGGCGCTGTCGGACGGGGAATTCACTCTTTCCGGCCCGATGGGCGCCGGCAACCCTGCCGGCCTCGGCCCCTGCGCCCTGCTGCGCGTCGCGCCCGGGGTGCGCGTGGTCATCGTTTCGCGAAAGATGCAGGCGCACGATCAGGAGGTGTTCCGCCACATCGGCGTCGAGCCGGCGGAGCAAAAGATCGTCGCGGTGAAATCCAGCGTGCATTTCCGGGCGCACTTCCAGCCCATCGCCGAGGCGGTGCTGGTGGCGGCCGCGCCTGGGCCCGTGGTGGCCGACCCGGCAACGCTGCCCTTTACCAATTTGCGGCCGGGCATTCGCCTGCGACCCGGCGACAATCAACGCTTTAGCCTGCCAGGCTGACCTTGACGGGCAAGGGCCCCACCTATTAGCCCCAGCCCCGGGGACGCTTCATTTTTCGGGACTCGGGACAAATGCCTATCATTGCAATGCCGAACGATCCGTTGTTCGGCAATTCGTGGCACCTCTCCAACAGCGGTACTGCCGCGCAGGGCAGCGGCACCGCCGGCATCGACATCCACGTTCGTTCGGCCTGGCAGAAATACACCGGCAAGGGGGTCCTCGTCGGCGTGCTCGATGACGGGGTGGAGATCACCCATCCCGACCTCGCTGCCAATGTCTGGACCCGGCCGGTCGGCGGGCGCCTGGTCGATCCGGCCAATGCCAATCTGGTGACCGGGCTCCCCGTCGCCCCGGGCGTGACCCCCGTCGGCGACAATCATGGCACCCCGGTGGCCGGTGTCATCGCCGCCGTCGCCAATAATGGCCTGGGCAGCACCGGCGTCGCGCCCGATGCGAAGATCAGCTCCTACCGCCTGCTGGGCGCCAACTCGGCAGCAAACGGGGACGCCTTTACGCAGGCGCTCTATGATGGCGTCCAGGTGCTGAACAATTCCTGGGGCGTCCCTTCAGCCTTCGCACAAAGCGATACCGACTTCGACAACGCGGTCCTGGCGAACGGCACGCAGGGGCGGGGTGGCCTGGGGAACATCATCGTCTTCGCGGAGGGCAATTCCCGCGGCTCCACCATCGATGGGCAGGCGGGCATCGACAGCGAAGGCGGGCTTTCTCAGTTCAACGGCAATCGGTTCACCATCGCGGTCGCCGCCATCGCCAACAACGGGGTGATCACCGACTATTCCTCGCGCGGTTCCAACCTGTTGGTCTCTGCGCCGGGCGGCGCCTACGAGGGCAATCTGAGCGCCTTCAAGGGCGTGACCTCCACTGATCGGGTCGGCGCCCTGAACGGCAACAGCAACCAGGCCAGCCCTTCCGGCGACTACACCGGCTTCAACGGCACCTCGGCCGCCGCGCCGGTCGTCTCCGGCGTGGCCGCGCTGATCCTGGAGGCCAATCCGCGCCTGGGCTACCGCGACGTGCAGGAGATCTTCGCCTACACCGCGCGGCAGATCGATCCGAATGCCGGCCTCGGTGCCGAAACCACCTTTGGCCGCACGCCCTGGGTCACTACCCATGCCAACAACGCCAATGGCGGCGGGCTGAAGTTCTCCACCGACTACGGCTTCGGCCTGGTCGATGCCGGCGCCGCGGTGCGCCTGGCCGAGACCTGGACCGCGGTGCGCACCGAGGCCAACCTGATCACGACCACGGCCCCTGGCGGCCCCGGCACCATCACCAATGGCGGCGCCGGCGTGGTGCAGAGCTTCTCCACCAGCTTCACCGTGACGCAGCCGGCTGCCGCCTTCAGCGGCCTGCGGGTGGACCGGGTGGAGGTGGATCTGGCGTTGACCGCCTTGCGGCCATCCGAACTCACCATCACGTTGACCTCGCCGGACCTGACCACGATCACGTTGATGCGGACGCCGGGCAATGCCTTTGCCGCCGCGGGCGACTACGATTACAACGGCAGCGCGCCCATCGCCTGGCCATTCCCCGGCTTCACACTGGCCAGCCCCGGCTTCTGGGGCGAGAAGGGCGTCGGCACGTGGACGCTGACGATCTCCTCCGCCGCCAACGCCACCACCGCGGCGTCCTTCACCCAGGCGGAGCTGCGCCTCTTCGGCGACAGCAGTGCGAGCGGTGCGGCCGATTTGCGGCTCACCGACATCATCACCGATGATTTCGGCCGGCTGGCAGATCTGACGCCTGTCCGGGCGAGCCTGGGCGCCGGCAAGACCACGCTGAATGCCGCGGCGATGACTGGAATCGTCCAGCTCGACCTGAGCGCGCTGGATGGCAGCGGTGGCGCCAGCAGTCTGGGTGGCCATGCCGTCACCCTGGTCGGCCAGACCTTGCTCAACGCCTTCGGCGGCGCCGGCGACGACAGTCTGCTGGGCAGCACTGCCGCCAACAGCCTGGATGGCGGCTGGGGCAACGACCTGATCCGCGGCGGCGCCGGGCAGGATAGCCTGTACGGCGGCGATGGCGACGACATCGTGGATGGCGGCACGGGCGCTGACGTGATGTCCGGCGGCATGGGCAACGACATCTTCGTGATCGACAATGCGGGCGACACCGTCATCGAGCTTGCCGGCCAGGGCACCGATACCGCCTATGTCGGCGCCAATGGCTGGGTCGCGGGCGCCAGCATCGAGATCATCCGGCTATTCGGCGCCGCTACCCAGGTGACGGGCGGGGCTGGCAACGAGCAACTGGTCGCCAACGCACTGGCGGGGTCCACCGTGCAGGGCGGCGCCGGTGATGATCTGCTGTGGGGCGGCTCCGGCACCAACACCCTCGATGGCGGCGCGGGCGATGACGTGATCCGCGGCCTGGACGGCGTGGCAACCATGATCGGCGGCGACGGCAACGACCAGTTCGTGATCGGCAACCTGGCCGATGTGGTGATCGAGGCAATCAATGCCGGCAGCGACACCGCCTGGATCGGCGTCAACGGCTGGACCAATGGGCTGAACGTCGAGATCGCGCGGCTGGCGGCGCCGGGCGCGGTGTTGCTGTTCGGCAGCGCCGGCGATGAGGCGCTGGTGGCGAACCAGGATGCCGCTAGCAACCTGCATGGCAATGGCGGCAACGACGTGCTGTGGGGCAGTGCATTCGTCGATACGCTGGATGGCGGTACGGGCGACGATGTGATCCGCGGCCAGGGCGGCGCCGATGTGATGATCGGCGGCACCGGCAACGACCAGTACATCGTCTTCGACGCCGCGACGAGCATCACCGAGCTGGCGGGCGGGGGCTATGACATCGTCTATTTCACCGGCCCCGGCAGCCTGTTCATTGGCGAAAATGTCGAGGATGGGCGGCTCTTCGGCCCAGCCACCGGGTTGGTCGGCAATGGCCTGCGCAACCTGCTGGTCGGCAACAATGCCGGCCTGGGCTCGACGCTGGATGGCGGCGGTGGGGATGACGTGATCTTCGGCTCAACCGGCGCCGACATCCTGATTGGTGGCGCCGGCGACGACACCCTTTACAGCCAGGGCGGCGCCGACGTCTTTGACTACAAGGCCGCTGGCTGGGGCACCGACCTGATCGGCGGTTTTACCGCCGGCCTGTCGAAGATCGAGTTCGAGGCGGCCAGCGGAGTGACGGGTTTCAGCCAGCTCAGCCTGACCGTCGCCGGCGGCAATACCCAGGTCGGCCATGCCAACGGCGTGATCCTGGTGTTCGGGGTGACGTTGACGCAGACGGACTTCCTGTTCGTCTGACGCTGCGGCACACGCCTTGCTAGCCAAGGCCGGTATGCCTGAAACAGACCGACCACCCCTGCCGCGGCGCCTCGTGTTGCGGCAGGGGCTGGCGGCAGCCGCCCTCTCCGCAGGCAGCGCCCACGCGCAGGACTGGGTACCCAGCCAGCCCTTGCGGATCATTCTGCCCATCGGGCCTGGCGGCGCGTCGGACCTCATGTTCCGTACTCTGCAGACCAGCGTCGGCGCGGCCCTCGGCCAGCCGCTGGTCATCGACTACAAGCCGGGCGGCGGCACCGTCATCGGCACGGAGATGGCGGCGCGCGCGGCGCCGGATGGGCTCACCTTGTGCCTCGCCGCCAACTCCACCCTGATCAATCAGGGTCTGCACGCGGCGCTGCCTTACAACGTCTTCCGCGACTTCCAGCCCATCGCCCGGCTCGGCATCGTGCCGCATGTGCTGGTCTGCCACCCAGCCGTGGCGCAGGATTTTGCCGGGCTGGTCCGCTTCGCGCGTGGCAAGCCGGGCGGCGCGTCCTTCGCCTCTTACGGACAGGGCACCTCGAACCATCTGGGCTTCGAGCATCTGCGCCTGCTGGCCGATTTCCCCGCCACCCACATTCCCTACCGCGCCGGCCCGGCCGCCTATGCGGACCTGATGGCAGGCCGGGTGGACTGCATGTTCATGAACCTCCCGGGCGCCTTTCAACCCGTCGCCACCGGCGCGATGCTGGCGCTGGGCGTCACCGCCGCCGCCCGGCTGCCGCGGCTCGACGCGCCGACCATGGCCGAGATCGGCCAGCCCGACGTGCTGTCCAACACCTGGACCGGCGTGGTGGCGCCCGGGCCGCTGCCACCCGCCACCGTCGCCCGGCTGGAAGCGGTGTTCCTGGCCGCCGTGCTGGAGCCCGGCAACCGCGCCCGGCTGGAGGAGGCCGGCTTCACCATCCTGGCCGAGGACGCAGCCCGCTTCGGCGCGGCCATGCAGGCCGATTTTCGCACTTACCAGGCCGTCATCGCTCGCGCCGGGGTCACGCTGGGATGAGCGAGGCGCTGCAATCCCTTGCCGCCCAGGCGCGGCGCGAGTTGGACATCCTGGCATACCCGGCCGCCCCCTGGGTGGATCCCGTCACCGCGCCGGACGGCACCGAGGCGTTGGACTGCGCCATCATCGGCGCCGGCCAGTTCGGCCTGACCATCGCGGCCGGGCTGCGACGCGAGCAGGTCACCCGCGTCATGTGCTTCGACGCCATGGCGGAGGGTGAGGAAGGCCCCTGGGTCACCTTCGCCCGCATGGCCATGCTGCGCACGCCGAAGGAGTTGACCGGCCCGGACCTCGGCCTGCCCAGCCTGTCTTTCCGCGCTTTCTGGTCGGCGCAGCATGGCGCGTCCGGCTGGGATGCGATGTACCGTGTGCCGCGCCCGGCCTGGATGGACTACCTGAACTGGTATCGCTCGGCGCTCGACCTGCCGGTGCGCAACCAATGGCGCTTCCTGGGACTGAAGCCCCGCCGCGCCATGCTGGAACTGCGTTTCGAGACGCCTGGCGGTGAGCGCACCATCTTCGCCCGCAGCCTGGTGCTGGCCACCGGCTCGTCGGCCGGCGGCGGCGCGGCCATCCCGCCGGAGGTGTTGGCGGCCCTGCCCGCAGGCCGCGCGCTCAATGCCTACACGCCGCTGGATTGCGCCTCGCTCGCCGGCCAGCGCATTGGCATTCTTGGCGGCTCGGCCACCGCCTTCGACATGGGCATCGCGGCCCTGCAGGCTGGCGCCACCAGCGCTGACATCTGCCTGCGCCGCGCTACGCTACCTTACGCCAACCCGCGCCGCTGGATGGAGAATGCCGGCTTCCTGGCGCATTACATGGACCTGCCGGACGCGATGAAATGGGCCTATACTCACCGGCTCAACGCGCTCGGCCAGTCGCCGCCCAGGCCGACCTTCGACACCGCCATGGCTTTGCCCGGATTTCGTATCCGCACCAGCACGCCATGGGACGAGGTGAGCTGGAATGGCAGCGAAGTGGTGGTGCGCAGTGGCGGCCGCAGTCTGCATTACGACCGCATCGTTTACGCCACCGGCATGCGCGTGGCGCTGGAAGACGTGCCTGCGTTGAGCGCCATCGCCGCCGAGGCCGCGCTGTGGCGGGACCGCTACACGCCGCCGGCGGCACTGGCCTCGCCCGGGATGGGCCTCAACCCTTACCTCGACGGCCACGCAGGGTTCGTCGAGCGCACCCCCGGCGCCGCCCCCTGGCTAGGCCGGGTAATGACCGTGATGGGCGGCGGCGGCCTGTCCCTGGGCCCCGTCGCCACCTCGGTTTCCGGCATGAAATACCTGGTGCCGCTGGTGCTGAACGGGGTTAAACGGCAACTCTTCCTGGACCAGCAGGAAGCTGACTGGGCCCGCTTCACCGCCGACATCCATGCCGAAATCCCGAAGGAAGCCGTCGCCGCATGACCCCTGAGATCGCGACGCCCGACAACATCGCGCCCTTCGGCACGCTGGTCACCCCGGGCGAGGACGGCGCACCCTTCGGCCCCGGCGACGCGACGCTCGACCTGGGCCAGGGCCGGCCGCGCTTCTACATCATGCGGCTGACAGCACGGCCGATGCTCATCAAAGGCATCACCCGGCACGCCCGCGTCACCCAGTGCCTGGCCTCGACCGACGGCGCCGACTGGTTCATCGGCCTGGCCCCGCCCAGCCCCGGCCAGGACGCGCCGGCCGAATCGGTGCGCGTATTCCGTATCCCTGGCGGCACCGCCCTCTCGCTGCATGCCGGCAGCTGGCACGCGGGTCCCTATTTCACTGCCCCCACCCAGGACTTCTTCAACCTGGAATTGGCCGACACCAACGAAACCGACCATCACACGGCGAAGCTGGACCCGCCGCTCGCCATCGAGGCTTGAGGCGGGTGGCACGGCAGGGGGCTTTGCCCCCCGACGGCTTGCAGCAAGGGCCGAAAGGCCCCAGGGGGGCGACGCCCCTTTGCGAGTCACCCGCCCGATGACCCGCAGTCACGGGCGCTACCCGTTTTCGCCGATCGTGGAGCGGCCCGTCTGGAATTGGCCGGGCGGTGCCCGGTTGGCGGTCTATGTCGCGGTGAATCTGGAGGTGTTTCCTTTTGCCGAGGGGCTGGGAGTGGCGCTCAACAACCCGCTGCCGGAGCCCGACGTCGTCAATTTCGGCTGGCGGGACTGGGGCAATCGCGTCGGCGTATGGAACTTGCTCGATGCGTTGGACGAGCATGCGATCCCCACTGCCGCCCTGATCAACACGGCGGTGTATGACGAGTGCCCTGCGGTCGCCGCGGTCTTCCGCGCCCGTGGCGACGAATTCCTGGGCCACGGCCGCACGAATGCCGAGCGTCAGGCCGAGATGGACGAGGTCACCGAACGTGCGTTGTTCGCTGCCTGCCATGCCCGTATCGCGGCCGAGGAGGGAGTGCCGCCGGCTGGCTGGCTCAGCCCCTGGGTCAACGAGACCGCGCTTACGCCCGACCTGCTGGCCGAGACCGGCTATCGCTACACGCTGGACTGGCCGCATGACGACCAGCCGACCTGGCTGGCTACCCGCTCCGGCCCGCTCATCGCCATCCCCTACGCCCGCCCCAACAACGACCTGCCCGCCCTGCACGGCGCGAAGTGGACGCCGGCCGAATGGGCCGACACGCTGATCGACCAGTTCGACGAAATGTTGCGGCTGTCGCGCCGCTGGCCGCTGGTGTTCAACCTGTCGCTGCATCCCTTCCTGGTCGGCTGGCCGTTCCGGCTGCGGCATCTGCGCCGGGTGCTGGCGCATATTGCGCGGCATCGGGCGGATATCTGGCTGACCCGGCCGGGCCCCATTGCCGGGCACTTTGCCAGGGTGGCGCCGCCGGCCGCGCACGGCTAAACCGGCGCCGATGCTCACCACCCACCAGGCCCCTTCCGTGCGCGACGCCGCCCGGCCGCGCAAGCTGGAGCGCGCGCTCGAGGATCTCGGCCAGGGGCTGCGCGGCTGGCGGCTGCCGCTGGCGCTGGCCCGGCTCGACATCCGCAACCGCTACCGGGGCTCCGTCCTTGGACCGTTCTGGCTGACCCTGTCCACCGCCGTCATGCTGGTCGGGCTCGGCGTGCTGTATTCCACGCTGTTCCGGCTCGAACTCGCGACCTACCTGCCATTCCTCGCCGTCAGCCTGATCCTATGGAACATCATCAGCGCGATGGTGACCGACGGGTCGAACTGCCTGATCGAGCAGGAGGCCATCATCCGGCAGATGCCGCAGCCTTACAGCGTGCACATCCTACGCTGCGTGTTCCGCAACGCGC
>CAXTJY010000056.1:0-666 GCA_964244395.1 uncultured Rhodovarius sp. | reverse complement strand
GCCGCGTCAGCGGCGCGCTGGGTGCTCGATACGCTGCCGCTCATCGTGCTGGTCTTCCTGGTCTGCGGCTACACGCCGGGCTGGGTGGGGCTTTGGGCCATTCCAGGCTGCCTCCTGTTCGTGCTGGACGCCTTCGCGGTGGCGACCCTGTTCGGCATGCTGTCGGCCCGTTTCCGCGACATCGGCCCCATCGTCGCCTCGGTCATGCAGATCGCCTTCTTCATGTCGCCGGTGATCTGGAAGCCGGAGTTGCTGGGCGAGCGGCAGCGCTACCTGCCGCTGAACCCTTTCTTCGTGGTGATGGAGACGGTTCGCGGGCCGCTGGTGGAGGGCGGCATATCGCCCTGGCTGTGGGTCGCGGCCATCGTCTATTCCGCCATCCTTTGCGGCGCCGCCTTCCTGATCTTCCGGCGCTTCCGCAACCGCATCGCTTTCTGGGTCTGACATGGCGCGCATCACGGCCGAGAATGTCGGCATCGATTTCCCACTTTATCATGTCGGCGCGCGCAGCCTGAAGAAGCGGCTCTTCGCCGCTGCCTCCCGACGGATGGCGCAGGATGCGCAGGACCGGGTCGTGGTGGCGGCGCTGCGCGACCTGACCTTCGAGATCGGCCGCGGCGAGCGCGTCGGCCTCGTCGGCGAGAACGGTGCCGGCAAATCCACCTT
>CAXTJY010000055.1:10728-11736 GCA_964244395.1 uncultured Rhodovarius sp. | reverse complement strand
GAACTGGCCACGGATTTCCGAGGCATCGCCGGGGAAGACCTGGATGTGGCCGCCCAGCAGCGCCGCCATCGCCGCTCCACCGCCCTCGAACGGCACGTAGCGCATCCGGCGTGGGTCGGCGCCCACGCTGCGGGCGATCAGCGCCAGCTTGGTCCAGTCCTGACTGCCGACGGCGCCTGAGGAGCCGACGGGAATGGCGTTGATGTTCTCGCGCAGCGCTTGGGCCAGCTCGGGCAGGGTCTGAAACCGGCTGTCTTTCTTCACCGCGATGATGCCGTAATCGGCGCCGACCGAGCCGATCCAGCGCACGTCGTTCTCGGCGAAGCGGCCGAACCGCCCCTGCGCCATGTTGAGCCAGGAGCCGGTTGAAAAGGAAACCAGCACATTCGGGTCGGCGCGGCGCTGCGCGTTGATGTGGTTGATGGCGACGGCGCCGATGCCGCCCGGCATGTTCTGGGTACGGATGGGCACCGGCACGATCTGCGTCTCGGTCAGCATGCGGGTGGCCAGGCGGCAGACGACGTCGAAGCCGCCGCCGGGGGCGGCGGGAGCGATGCATTCGGGATTTTGCGGGGAGAAGCCTTGCGCGGATACTGCGAAGGGCAGGGTGGTGGCGGCGAAGAGTGCGCGGCGTTGCATGATTTGTTCTCCCGGCGCGGCCCGGGGACCGCTATGGCTAAACGGTTACAGCATCACGCGTCGCTCGCAAGTGACCAAACCGCCATCAGGCCGGGGCGGGCCGCGGCGTCAGCTCACGCCGCCATCCGCTCGATCCGGTCCCGCAGCTTGTACCAATTCCCCACAAGGGGCAGGAACCACGGGTCGCCCGAATAGAATGGCCGGGTCGGAAACGGCAGGTCGTCCAGCGCGAATGTCTGGTTTGCCGCGCCGGCGATCTTCAGTGCCACATTGTGCCCCAGCCAGGTCGCCATCGCCACGCCGCTGCCCTGGCAGCCGGCGGCGTAGTGCACGCCGTCCTGCACGCCGATGTGCGGCAGGTAGTCGAAG
>CAXTJY010000055.1:0-10718 GCA_964244395.1 uncultured Rhodovarius sp. | reverse complement strand
CGGCCAGCTCGGGGAAGACCTCGCACATCGTCGCATGCAGGCGGGGCGCCGCCTGCTCGGCGGTCTCCTGCGAGAAGCTGGCGCGGCCGCCCCACAGCACCCGCCGGCCATCCGGGCTGGGCCGAAAGTAATTGAGCACCAGCTTAGTGTCGGACAGCATGCGCAGCTTGGGGAACAGCCGCTCGATCTGCTCCGCCTGCAGCTCTTCGGTGGCGATGATGTAGCTGGCCAGAGGCACCAGCCGTCGCGCCAACCAGGGGTTGGGGCCGCCCTGGGAATAGCCGTTGGTAGCCGTCAGCACATGCCTGGCCGTCAGCAATCCCTTATCGGTGACGACACGAAAACCCGCCGCCTGCTTCTCGATGCCGCGCACCCGCGTGCCGTCCACCAACGCCGCACCGGCGCGTTCCGCCGCCGTCGCCAGCCCGCGCGCATATTTGCCGGGGTGCAGGCTGCCCGTTGCCTCCGCATGCATGCCGCCATGGTAATGGTCGCTGCCGATGAATTCCCGCTGCCGCGCCTTCGGCACCATGGCGGTGGGCAGGCCGGACATCTCGGCGATTCGCGGCGCGCTCTTCTCCAGTACGGCGTAGTGCTTCGGCGTCCAGGCGCCGACGAATCGGCCAACGCGTTTGTAGTCGGCATCGATCCCCTCGCGCTGCATCGTCTCCTCGATGAAGGGGAAGCTGCCGCCGCAGGCCTTCATGATCTCCATGGCGCGGTCGGGGCCGTAATTCTTCTCCAGCGGGCCGCGCGCTACCTTCAGCCCGCCCGACACCATCCCGCCATTGCGCGACGATGCGCCCCAGCCGATACGCTCGGCGTCGATCACCGTGACGTCATGCCCCAGCCGCCGCAGAGTCAGCGCCGCCGACAAGCCGGCATACCCACCGCCCACCACCGCCACCTCGGTCTCCGCCGGCAGCGGGTTATCGCGCTGCGGCGGCTCGGCGGCTTCCCACCAATAGGGGCTGGATTTGAAGCCGGGCGCGAAGATCATCCGTCAAGTTTCGGCCCGCGGCGGCCAGTCCCGCAAGCCCTTCCCAAGGGGCGCCGGAGGGTGGCAACGTGGCGCGGCGCGGTTCTTGCTTGCGCTGCACCTCATCGTGGAGACGAAGATGGCCCAGAGCTTTCAACAGGATTGCGTCGAACTCGCCTGGCAACGTTTCCGGAAGGGCGAAGTGAGCCGCCGCGCGCTGCTGGCCGGCCTGGCTGCGCTCGGCGCCGTGCCCGGGCTGGCCGACGCCCAGACCAACCGAAACCTGGTGATGGTGAACTGGGGCGGCATCGCCAACGACGGCTTCGGCCGCTTCTACGGCGACCCCTTCGTGGCCGCCAACCCCGGCGCCCGCGTCACCCAGGACAGCACTGGGCCCTCCGCTGGCCGCATCCGCTCCATGGTGGAAAGCCGACGGGTGACCTGGGACCTCTGCGACAGCTCGGCGAGCTCGGCCTTCCTGCTCGGCGGCATGAACCTGCTGGAGAAGATGGATTATTCCATCATCGACCGCAGCAAGGTGATCGGCCCAGGCTTCGCGCTGGAATACGGCGCGGCGCCCTACTCGTTCAGTTCCGTGCTCGCCTACGACAGCAGCAAGTTCCCCACCCCGCCCACGAGTTGGGCGGATTTCTGGGACCTCCGCCGTTTCCCCGGGCAACGGCTGATGCGCCGCGACGCCCTGGCCACGCTCGACGCCGCCATGATGTCGCTTGGCAAGGCGCCGGCGGAAGTTTATCCGATCGACACCCGCGCTGCGTTGCGCCGGGTGGGCGAGCTGCGCCGCAATGCCGTCTATTGGACGTCAGGCAGCGAGAGCGAGCAGTTCATGCGCACCGGTGAGGCGGTGATGGGGCAGATCTGGCACACCCGCGCTTCGGTGCTGCAACGGGAAACCAACGGCCGGATCAAGTTCATCTGGAACCAGGGGCTGCTGCAGGCGGGAATCTTCGTGATGCCGCGCGGCAATCCCGGTGGGGAGCTGGCGCAGCGGCTGCTGGGCAGCATGCTGGCCAATGAGGAGGGCCAGGTCGGCCTGCTCGGTCTGCTCGGCAATGGCCCGACCAACCCCGCAGCCGCCGCCAAGGTTCCCGCCGAACTGCGCGCCAACAACCCGACGGACCCCGAGAACGAGCGCCAACAGCTGGTCCTGAACGGCGCCTGGTGGGGCGCCAACTACCAGCAGGCCAACCAGGACTTCCTGGATACCGTGACCGGTTGAGCACGTTGGTGGTGAAGTCGGGCGGCCGCGCCGGATTCGACGAATGGGCCACGCATTTCGAGGCACTGGCGCCGGCGGTGAGGGTGCGTTTTTGGGACGATGCTGCGCCCGAGGATGTGGATTACGCCGTGGTGTGGGACCCGGAGCCCGGGCGGCTCGCGGCCATGCCGCGGCTGCGCTGTATCTTCGGCGCCGGCGCAGGGGTGGACTTGATCACCCGGGATCCCGAGTTCCCGCGCCACATTCCGCTGATCCGCATGACGCCGCCCGGCGCGGCGCAGCGCATGGGTGACTACGTCTGCTGGGCCGCGCTGCATCTGCTGCGCCAGGGGCGACGCATGGCGCTGGCCCAGGCTCGGGCAGCGTGGGAGGAGTTCGCCTGCCTGAGCGCGCCGGACATCCGCGTGGGCATCATGGGGCTGGGCGTGATGGGCGCGCGCACCGCCGCCATGCTGCAGGGGCTGGGCTTCCCGGTGCATGGCTGGTCGCGTGGCGAGAAGCGGCTGCCCGGTGTGCGGGACTACGTGGGCGACGCCGCGCTGTCGGAGTTCCTCGCGGCCACCGATCTGTTGGTCTGCCTGCTGCCGGATACTGCTGCCACTGCCGGCATCCTGAACGCTGGGCTGTTCGCGCAACTGCCACGCGGCGCCTTGCTGATCAACGCGGGGCGGGGCCGGCAGCAGGTGCTGCCCGATATTCTGGCCGCGCTGGACGATGGCCAGCTCGCCGGCGCCGTGCTCGACGTGTTCGAGCCGGAGCCCCTGGTTGCCGACGAGCCGGCCTGGGCGCACCCGCTGCTCTGCATCACCCCGCACGTCGCCAGCCTGCCGCCGCGGCGTGAGCGCGCGGCCTGGGTCGCCCAATGCATCGCCGGCATCGAAGCAGGACGCTGGCCCGATAAACTCTACAATCCGGAGCTGGGATATTGAACCTGCAACGACCCACGCCGCCCCCCGAGGGCCACATACCCAGCGAGCAGGAGCTGCGCGAGGACCTCGCCGCCGCCTACCGCCTCATCGCCCATTTCGGCATGACGGACCTGGTCTTCACTCACTTGTCCGTGCGGCTGCCGGGTGAGGGTCATCGCTTCCTGGTCAACCCCTACGGTATGCTGTTCGACGAGATCACCGCGTCGTCGCTTGTCACCGTCGATGCCGATGGCGAGCCGGTGCAGGAGACGGAGTGGCCGGTTAACCCGGCCGGCTTCGTCATCCACTCGGCGCTGCATCGGGGCGCGCCCAACGCGGCTTGCGTCATGCATACGCATACCCTGGCCGGCATGGCGGTTGCGGCGCAGACCGGCGGCATCCTGCCGTTGAACCAGATCAGCACGGAATTCCACGGCCGCGTCGCCTACCACGAATACGAAGGCATCGCCGCCGAGGACAACATGTCGGAGCGCGAGCGCCTGGTCGAACACATGGGCGATTTGCCCTGCATGGTGCTGCGCCACCACGGCCTGCTGACGGTGGGCCGCACCGTGGCCGAGGCCTTCTACTGGATGTATTATCTGGAGACGGCCTGCCGCATCCAGGTGACCGCGCAGAGCACCGGCGCGCCGTTGGCCCTGCCGCCGACGCAGGTGGTGCAGCGGACCGCCAAACAGTTCAAGTCCAGCCACAATAAGGGCTGGCTGCCGTGGCAGGCGCTGAAACGCAAGCTCGATCGCGAACAACCCGACTACAAGCATTGAGCGTTGCCACGCCGCTGCGCGAGCCTCCCGAGACGGCGGCCCACGCGCTCACGCTCCGCGGGCTGGCCAAACGCTATGGCGATTTCGTCGCCGTGCATGGTGCCGATCTCGACGTGCCGCGCGGCGCGTTCCTCACTTTGCTCGGCCCCTCCGGCTCCGGCAAAACCACCATCCTGATGATGATTGCAGGCTTCACCGAGCCCAGCGTCGGCAGCATTCTGCTCGATGGCGCCGACATCACCGACCTGCCGCCGGAAAAGCGCGCCTTCGGCATGGTGTTCCAGGGCTACGCACTGTTTCCCCACATGACGGTGGCGGAGAACGTCGCGTTTCCCTTGCGGGTCCGCGGCCTGGGGCGGGCGGAGCGCGATGCGAAAGTGCGCGCTACGTTGGATCTGGTGCAGCTTTCGGCCTTCGGCGAACGCCTGCCGAAACAGCTTTCCGGCGGCCAGCAACAGCGCGTGGCGCTGGCCCGCGCGCTTGTCTTCGACCCCGCCTTGCTGCTGCTGGACGAGCCGCTCTCCGCCCTCGACAAGAAGCTCCGCGCCGAGCTGCAGGAGGAGCTGCGCGCGCTGCATCGCCGTGTCGGGCGCACCTTCATCAACGTGACGCACGATCAGGAGGAGGCGCTGTCGCTGTCCGACGAGGTCGCGATCCTCAACCACGGCCACATCATCCAGAAGGGCGCCCCCGGCGCGCTGTATGAGCGCCCCGCCACCCGCTTCGTTGCCGACTTCCTGGGCAAGTCCAACTTCCTGCGCGGCGTGGTGCGTGAGGTGGGGCCAGAGCATGTGGGCGTCCAATGCGGGTCGCTACGGCTGCGCCATTTCGGCGGCGCGCGCCTCGGCGACGACGTGCTGCTCTCCCTCCGCCCCGAGAAGATCGCCCTGGCGCAGGAGGGCGACAACGCGCTGGAAGGGCGCGTGACCTCCACTTCCTATCTCGGCAC
Source organism: uncultured Rhodovarius sp. (assembly GCA_964244395.1). Taxonomy (GTDB): domain Bacteria; phylum Pseudomonadota; class Alphaproteobacteria; order Acetobacterales; family Acetobacteraceae; genus Rhodovarius. The sequence continues at coordinate 5,857 of CAXTJY010000055.1, read as the reverse complement.
CGGCCATGCCGTGGTGCTGGAAACGCCAATAGGGCCGATCCGCGTCCACCAGCCCGCCTGGCGCGCCGCCGTGACGCCCGCGGTCGGCGATACAATCCGAATGGCCTGGGCGGCCGACGCCGCGACCATCGTGGAGGATGACGATGCGGCGCAGTGACGCCGGTTGGTGGGCGCTGTTGCTGCCCGCCTTCCTGCTGCTCAGCGTGTTCTACGTGACGCCGATCCTCCAGGTGCTGTCGATCTCCTTCACCGAGCCGGAACTGGGCTTCGGCAATTACGAACGCATCGGCACCAACCTCTCCGTCCAGCGGGTAATCTGGACGACCCTGCGGATCTGCTCGATCACCACGGTGCTGGCGCTCTCGCTGGGCTATGGCCTGGCCTACGCCATCACGCTCGCCAGCGAGCAGGCGCGCCGCTGGTGGCTGTTGTGCGTGCTGGTGCCGCTGTGGATTTCCGTGCTGGTCCGCGCCTTCGCCTGGGTCACGCTGCTGCGCCGCCAGGGCCTGATCAACCAGACGCTGCAAGGTGCCGGGCTGATCGACGAACCGCTGGCGCTGGTGTGGAACGAGTTCGGCATCATCGTCGGCATGGTGCATTACATGGTGCCCTACGCGGTGCTGCCGATGCTGGCCTCGATGCGCGAGATCGAGCCGCGCCTGTTGGCCGCCGCACGCGGCATGGGGGCGTCGCGCATGCAGGTGTTCGGCCGGGTTTTCCTGCCGCTGTCGGCGCCGGGCGTAGTGGCGGCGGGCGTGCTGGTCTTCATCTTCTCGCTAGGCTTCTACATCACGCCGGCGATCCTGGGCGGCGGGCGCACCCTGATGGTGGCGGAGTGGATCAGCGTGCAAATCCTCGACCTGATCCGCTGGGGCCTCGGCACGATGATGGCGACGCTGCTGGTGGTGACCATCCTGGTGACGCTGGCGGTGTTCTCGCGGGTGGTGAACATGCGGCGGTTGTTCGGCGGCGGGGCCTGATGGAAGGCGTGTACAAGCCCGGTTGGGTCGGCCGCGCCCTGGGCTGGGGCACCGCCCTTTACCTCGTCCTGCCGCTTTTCATCATCCTGCCCGTCAGCATCACCGACCAGCGCTTCCTCTCGCTGCCGCATGACGGCGTTTCGCTCCGCCATTACGGCGCGCTTTTTGCCTCTTCCGACTGGTTCGCCTCCATCGCGCAAAGCTTCTGGATCGCCTGCGCATCCACCGTGCTGGCTGTCAGCGCCGGCACCCTCTTCGCCATCGCCGCCTGGCGCTTGAACCGCCGCGCCACCGAACTGCTGCGCGCGCTGATGCTGCTGCCACTGATCGTCCCCAGCATCGTCTATGCCATCGGCCTCTACCGCTATTTCGGCTGGTGGGACCTGCTGGACCGCTTCATGGGGGTAGTGATCGCCCATGGCGTCACCGGCATCCCCTATGTCGTCATCACCGTCTCCACCGCATTGGCCGCTTTCGACCCGCGGCTGGAGCAGGCGGCGCGGGGCATGGGCGCTTCGCTGCGCCAGGTCGTGGCTTGGGTCATCCTGCCGCGCATTATGCCGGGCATCGTCTCCGGCGCTATCTTCGCTTTCATTCACAGCTGGGACGAGCTGGTCATCGTGCTGTTCATCGCGTCGCGCGACGTCTTCACCCTGCCGCGCCGCATCTGGGACGGAATTAACGAAAACCAGGACCCGATCATGGCGGCCGTGGCCGTGCTTCTGATCTTCTTCACGACGCTGCTGCTGGTAGTGGACATGACGCTGCGGCGGCGGCGCGACACTTGACCCGACGCACTGCCTTCCGGACCATCTCGGCATGACAGCGGAAGTGATCTTCGAAGGCGGTCGCATCTTTCGCGGCCTGCAGAACGGTTTTGCCCGCGCACTCGCCATTGGCGACGGCCGGGTGCTGGCCGTGGACGACGACGCCCTCGCAATGGCCGGGCCCGACACGCGCCACATCGACCTCGCCGGCCGCTGCGCCATCCCCGCTTTCAACGAGGCGCATATGCATCTGCTCGCCTTCGGGTTGGGCCTCACCCAGGTCAACCTCCGCGCCGAGCAGGTCACGACCCTGGCCGAAGTTCAGGCCCGGCTGCGCGATGCCGCTGCCCAGGCCAGCCCAGGTGAATGGGTGATGGGCCGCGGCTACGACCACGCCGCGTTGGACATCAACCGCCACCCCAGCGTCGCCGAGTTGGACGCCGCCGCGCCGCGAAACCCCGTCTTCATCACCCGCACCTGCGGCCATATGGGCGTGGCTAACAGCGCCGCCCTGCGCGCGGCAGGAATCAGCCACAACACGCCTGATCCCGATGGCGGCGTCATCGAACGGCGCGAGGGCGCGCTCACCGGCCTGATCCAGGAACGCGCTCTGAGCCTCATCAAGGCCGCCATGCCCAATCCGGCGCCTTCCCGACTGCTCGATGCCATCGACGCCGCGGGCCGCCACCTTGCCACCCTTGGCTTTGCCTCCGCAACCGACATGAATCTGGGCATGAATGCCGGCATGGCCGAGATCGACGCCTACCGCGCGGCGGAGGCTGAAGGTCGGCTGCAACAGCGGATGTGGCTGGTCCTGGCCGCCAACCCGGACGGCATCGAGCGCGCCGCCTGGGAAGCCGGTATCCGCCCGATGCGCGACCAAGAGCCCATGCTTCGCTTCGGCGGTGCCAAGGTGTTCGCCGACGGCTCCGCCGGCGGCCTGACCGCGGCCTTCATGGATCCCTACATCCAGGGCAGCACCGGGCAGATGATCTTCCCCGACGAGCAGATGCAAAGCATGCTGGCCATGCTGCACGAAGCCGGCTGGCAGCTCGACATCCACGCCATCGGCGACGCCGCCATCGAGCAAGTACTGCACGCCATGGAGCTCGCCGGCGCCACGCCGGAACGCCGCCACCGCATCGAACATTGCGGCTTCCTCAACCGCCATCAGCGCCGCCGGATGCTGGCACGCGGCATCCTCCCCGTGCCGCAACCCATCTTTATGTATGAATTCGGCGACCTCTACGTCGCCAACCTGGGCGAGCCCCGCGCCGCCGCCGCCTACCCCATGCGCACCTGGATGGAGGAAGGCCATCACCCCTCCGCCTCCTCCGACGCGCCGGTCTCCACCCCGGACCCATTCCTCAACCTCTTCACCATGACCACGCGGCAGACCAACCGCGGCACCGTGCTGGGCGAAGGCGAGACGCTGACCATCGAGCAGGCCGTGCATGCCTACACCTGGTGCGGCGCCTACAGCACCTTTGCCGAAGGCACCCGCGGCACGCTGGAGCCCGGCATGGATGCCGACATCGCCGTGCTGTCGCGCGACATCTTCGACGGCCCGCCCGAAACCCTTCGCGAGACGCGCTGCGACCTGACTCTGCGCGGCGGCATCGCCATCCACGGGCAGATCTGAGTGGGCCGCTACGCCGCCCAGCGCATCGCCCTCGCAGCCCCGGTGCTGCTTGGCGTGCTACTCATCGGCTTCCTGCTGATGCAGGTGGTGCCGACCGACCCGGCCACCGTCCGCGCCGGTCCGCAGGCCACCGCCGAGGTCGTCGCCGCCATCCGCACCGAACTCGGGCTGGACGCACCGATCTGGCAACAGTTCTTTCGCTACCTCGCCCGCCTCGCCCGCGGCGACCTCGGCGTCTCCATCATCAACAACGTGCCGGTCACCCAGGAGCTCGGCGCCACCATCGGCCCGACGCTGGAGCTGATGGCCGCCTCGCTGTTCTGGTCCATTCCGCTGGGCATCGCGCTGGGTACGCTGGCGGCCTATGCGCGCGGCTCCTGGTTCGATCGGATCATCATGGCCGTCAGCGTCGCCGGCGTGTCGCTGCCGGTGTTCTTCCTGGGCCTGCTGCTGATCTGGATCGTCGGCTTCCAGTATCAGCTGCTGCCTTTCACCGGGCGGGGCGGCCCGCTGTGGAGCGCCGACGGCCTGCTTGCCGTCATCCTGCCTGCCATTACCCTGGGCGGCGTCTTCATCGGCCCGGTGGCGCGCATGACCCGCACGGCGGTGGTGGACAGCCTGTCCGCCGACCACGTCCGCACCGCGCGCGCCAAGGGGTTGGGCGAGGCGCGGGTGGTGGTGCGCCACGCCCTGCGCAACGCGCTGATCCCCGTCGTCACCCTCATCGGCTTGCAGATCGGCTTCCTGCTCGGCGGTGCCGTGGTGACCGAGACCATCTTCTCCTGGCCGGGCGTCGGCCGGCTGGCGGTGGGCGCCATCCTGTCGGCCGACTTCCCGATGGCGCAAGGCACCATCATCGTGCTGTCGGCTGGTTTCATCCTGATCAACCTGGGCGTGGACCTGCTCTATGCCGTGCTGGATCCACGGGTGCGGCTGTCATGAGCGCCACACTCGCTCGCCCCGGCACGCTCCGGCTGCTGACCCGTGATGTCGGCGGAGCGCTCTCGCTGGGCGTGGTCATGCTCATTCTGCTGATCGCTGTCCTCGCGCCTTTCCTGGCTCCGCGCGACCCCTACGCCACCGACCTCATGGCCATCATGCAGCCGCCGGGCGGCGACTACCTCTGGGGCACGGACGGGCAGGGCAGGGACATGCTGTCGCGCTGCATCATGGGGCTGCAGGTCACGCTCTTCATGGGACTGGCTTCGCTCACCGCGGGCGGCGTCATCGGCGCGACGGTGGGGTTCGCAGCCGCCTTCTACCGGCGGCTCGACGGAATTCTGATGCGGCTGATGGATATTATGTTGTCCTTCCCGGCCATCCTCTTCGGCCTGGCACTCGCCGCCATCTTTGGGCCGGGCCTCACCTCGGTCATCATCGCGCTGGCCATCTCCACCGTGCCGCTGATGGCCCGTATCGTGCGTGGTGCGGCGCTGGTGGTGATGGGGCTGGACTACATCGAGGCCGCTCGCGCCACCGGTATGTCGGACCGCCGGCTCATCTGGCGCCATGTCGCGCCCAACTGCCTCTCGCCCATCTTCGTCTTCGCCACATTGCGGCTGGGCCAGGTGATCCTGCTCGGCTCCGCGCTGTCCTTCCTCGGCCTCGGCGCCCAGCCGCCGGTCGCCGAACTCGGCGCCATGGCCGCCCAGGGACGCAATTTCCTGTTCATCGCGCCGCATATCAGCGTGATACCGTCGCTTGCCATCTTCGCCGTCGTGCTGGCCTTCAACGTGCTGGGGGACGCGCTGCGCGACGCGCTCGACCCCCGGCTTCGCATCTAGGAGACCCGCATGCGTTTCTTCCTCCTTCTCCTGGCGCTCGCCACCCCTGCGCTCGCCCAGCAGCAGCCGCGCAACCAGCTCACCATCATGCGCGAGATCGACAGCGACCGGTACGACCCGCACCGCTCGACCGCGTTGGCCGGCGGCGAGGTGATGACCATGCTGTCCGACACGCTGGTCAGCATGGATTACGACATGCGCACGATCCGGCCCGGCCTCGCCGAGCGATGGGAGGTCTCGCCGGATGGCCGCACCTACACCTTCCATCTGCGCCAGGACGTCACCTTCTGTGACGGTAAGCCTTTCACCGCCGCCGACATGGTGTTTTCGATCAACCGCTGGATTGGCCGGACCACGCCGCGCGTCACCTCCCCGGTCGCCTGGCGCGCCGGCAATGTGAAGGAGGTGCGCGCGGAGGGCCCGCACACCCTGGTCTATGAACTGAACGAACCCTTCTCCGAGCTGCTGTCCCAGCTCACCATGTACTTCGCCTCCGTCATTGATCCGGCCGCTGTCGAGCGACTGGGCGACAATTTCGGTGTGCAGGGCTTCAACGGCACCGGCCCCTATTGCTGGGTGAGCTGGACGCCGCGCAACGAGATCGTGCTGACCCGCCACCCGACCTATCGCTGGGGCCCGCCGGTGCTGCAGAACCAGGGCCCGGCACATGTCGAGCGCATCGTC
>CAXTJY010000054.1:1254-11792 GCA_964244395.1 uncultured Rhodovarius sp. | reverse complement strand
AGCGGGAAGTTCGTGTTCTCGGCGGCCGAGGCCTACCTGATCGAAGACGGGAAAGTGGGTGCGCCGGTGAAAGGCGCCACGCTGATCGGCAACGGGCCGGATGCGCTGACCAAGGTGACGATGGTGGGGAATGACAGCGCTATGGATCCGGGGATTGGGACATGTGGGAAGAATGGGCAGGGGGTGCCTGTGGGGGTGGGGCAGCCTACGCTGAAGATGATGGGGCTGACTGTGGGGGGGACTGCGGTTTAAGTAGACGCGCATCAACGACACCTGATGGTGGCGTGCGATCAGAGATCTTGTGGCAGCGCTATGGAATACCGGCGCGCCACTGCGTAGGGAGACCAGACATCCCGCCATGCTGTGCGGACGCCGGGAGATCGATGGCTTCGGCAACGCACGTCAGGATGCACAACCGCGGTGCCTACGCGGCGAGCTTCCGGAATCCAGTGCAGCGCTTTCGCTCCACCACACAGCAGCACATTCTCAGCGCTGGTCAGCAACGGCAGGTTGTTCTCATAAAATGTCCGGACGGCTTCATAGTGGACGCGCTTACTGGGGTATTTGGTGATGCAATGGAAGGCATTCAGAAACATTACTCCTGACCTACGCAACGCGCAGAAAATTCCGAAAGGACTAGGATAATTGCGTCTAGCGCTCTCAAGGTTCACTCCTAGCGAGAGCAGCACATGATTGCCTGAGCATCGATCCTGTACCTGACTTTTCCAATCCGGTTTACAAAAAGGAATGCATGTAGAACTGCCTGGGAAAGGGTCCTTTCCAACAATCACTAATTGCACTCTGCTACCGTCGATCATTTCGGTCTGCCCCATGGTTTCATTGAACCTTCCGCTCCCGACAAACCCCTTAATTGCCGCCGCAGCCCTGGATGACGTGCCACTCGCCCAGAGGCGCGAGCGCCCGGTTGGCCAGGCAGGGCACGCCGTCATCCTGGAAGCCCGCCCACCTCAACGCTGGGCACCCAGGCCCAGCGCGGCAGCAGGCCGCGATCGAAGATCTCCTCGAGCCCCGCCTCCACCCTATCCCTAACCTCCGGGTCCCCCGCCCCGAGGAACTCGCAGCACAAGTCTCGGGCGAGCACGGCGCAGTCGATCTCGCGCGGCGGCCCGTCCTGTCCCTCCTGCCACTCCAGCATCAGCACCATAGCGGTGCGCCTGAGGACCTCCAGTCCCATCTCGTCGTTCCATCTACTCCCCTTCAGTGACACGCGGTTCTCCCGGCCGTCGCGCTGCACGGGCAGACACTCTCCCGGCGCCGACAGGACATTCCTGCGAGCCGGCGACACAAGATTCAGCCCCGCGGCGGGGCGTGGGGGGACGGGCTTCGGCAAAGGAAGATGGCGCCCGGCCTGGGAGCCGCGAGGCGGGCCGCAACCAGGTCTTCCGGCGGGTCCTCCGCGAGACCTTCGTGGCCCCGGACACGCCGCTGACGCACCGGGTCAGCGGGCGTTCACCTCCTCACGGTCAAACCGGTAATCGGCGGGCAACACCCATCGCCGTTCCGCCATGCGTTGCAGTGCGGCCTGCCGTTGATCGACCTTGCTGAGCGCAAGCCTGTCACGGGCGGCATCGACGACCTCAACCTCATCTCCGGCCTTTAGCCCCATCTCCTCAACAAGCTTGCGAGGGAGCCGAACGCCCAGCCTTTTGCCCCATTTCGCGAGGTGCATCGAACTCCTCCCCAATCCGTATATCCCTCTCAAATATACAAACGGCAGGGCCGACCAACGCCTCAAATATGCAGCGCCCGCCCATCCACAGCCAACGCCGCCTCCTTAACCGCCTCATTCAAGCTCGGATGCGCATGGCAAGTCCGCGCCACATCCTCCGCACTCGCGCCAAACTCCATCGCCAGCGCAATCTCCGCAATCAGCGTCCCCGCATCCGGCCCAATGATATGCGCCCCCAGCACCCGGTCAGTCGCCTTGTCGGCCAGGATCTTCACGAACCCGTCCGTCTCCCCCATCGCCCGTGCCCGGCCATTCGCCGTGAACGGGAACTTGCCTGACTTATAGGCCTGCCCGCGCGCCTTCAGCTGCTCCTCCGTCTCGCCCACGCTCGCCACCTCGGGCCACGTGTAAACCACGCCGGGGATGGCGCCGTAATTCACGTGCCCCTTCTGCCCGGCGATGATCTCGGCCACCGCCACGCCCTCTTCCTCCGCCTTATGCGCCAGCATCGGCCCGGCGATCACGTCGCCGATGGCCCATATGCCCGGCACATTGGTGGCGAAATGCCCGTCCACCTTCACCCGGCCGCGTTCGTCCAGCGCCACCCCCGCGCTGTCCAGCCCCAGGCCCGCGATGTAGGGGCGCCGGCCGATGGCCAGCAGCACCACATCGGCGCGCAGTGTCTCCGCCTCGCCGCCGGCGGCAGGTTCCAGGGTCAGCGTCACCCCTTCCCCATCGGCCACGGCCGACACCACCTTGGTCCTCAGCTTGAACTTGAAGCCCTGCTTGCCCAGCACCCGCTCGAACTGCTTGCCGACCTCGTTGTCCATCGCCGGCACCAGCCGGTCGAGGAATTCGATGACGGTGACCTCCGCCCCCAGCCGCGACCACACCGAACCCATCTCCAGGCCGATATACCCGCCGCCGATCACCACAAGGTGGCCTGGGACCTTGTCCAGCTCCAGTCCGCCGGTACTGGTGACGATGCGCTTCTCATCCACCTCCACCCCCGGCAGCGGAATGCTCTCGGAGCCTGAGGCGATGATGATGTTCTTGGTCTCGTATTCGGTGCCGTCCACGACGACCTTGCCGGCGCCGGACACACGTCCCTCGCCCTTCAGCCAGGTCACCTTGTTTTTCTTGAACAAGAACTCCACGCCCTTGACGTTGGCGCCCACCACCTCCGCCTTACGCGCCTGCATGCGCCCGAGGTCGAGGGTCACCTGCCCCACATTCACCCCATGCTCGGCCAGCTTGTGCATGGCCTCCTCATAATGCTCGGAGCTTTGTAGCAGCGCCTTGGAGGGGATGCAGCCGACGTTCAGGCAGGTGCCGCCCAGCGTGTCGCGCTTCTCCACGCAGGCGACTCTCATGCCGAGCTGTGCGGCGCGGATGGCGCAGACGTAACCACCGGGGCCGGCGCCGATGACGATGACGTCGAAACTGTCGGACATGCTGGCAGACCCTCAATGCGTGATGCGGAAACTGGCGTGGGCCAGGGCCCGGCGCAAGGCAGGCTACAGGCCGAACTCGACCTGGCGCGAGTTGCTGGCGCGCAGGTTGCGCAGCCGGGCCAGCGCCCAAAGCGGGAAGATACGCCGGTAGCCATGATACCGCAGGTAGAACACCCGCGGGAAACCGGTGCCGGTGTAGTCGTCCTCCGCCCACTCGCCCTCGTCATTCTGCTGCAGCAGCAGCCAAGCCGCGCCGCGCGCCACGGCCGGGCTGTCCGCCTCGCCGGCCGCCATCAGCGCCAGCAAGGCCCAGGCCGTCTGGCTGGATGTCGAGGCGGCCGGGCGCGGGGCATCCGCCGCCGTACCGCCGCCCGCCGGGTAGCTGTCGCCATCCTCGCCCCAGCCTCCATCCGGGTTCTGGCGGCTTTCCAGCCAGCCCACGGCACGCCGCATCGCAGGGTCCTCGTGCGGCAGTCCTGCGGCATTCAACGCCGTCAATGCGGACCAGGTGCCGTACACGTAGTTGACGCCCCAACGGCCGTACCAGGCGCCATCGGCTTCCTGCTCGGCCAGGAGATATTCTACTGCCTCGCGCGCAGGCCTGCCCTGCCCCTCGCCGAGTTGTGCCAGCATGGCCAGGCAGCGCCCGGTCACGTCGGCGGTCGGTGGGTCCAGCAGCGCGCCATGGTCGGCGAAGGGGATGTGGTTGAGGTAGTGATAGGTGTTGTCGGCGTCGAAGGCGCCCCAACCGCCACCTTTGGACTGCATGCCGACGGTCCACTCGGCGGCGCGGCGCAGGGCCGCATCCATCGCCGGGCGCTCGGCCCCCGTCAGGCGCCGGTGCCGGTCCATCGCCAGAACGACGACGGCGGTGTCGTCGACATCGGGGTAGTGGGCGTTCTCATACTGGAAGGCCCAGCCACCGGGTTGCAGGCGGGGCCGCTGCCAGGCCCAGTCGCCACGCACGTTACGGATTTCCTTGGTCAGCAGCCAGTCCAGCCCTCGGCCGACAGCGTCCTCCGCCGCCTCGCCACCGGCCTCCAGCAGCGCGTGCGCCACCAGGGCGGTGTCCCATACGGGGGACAGGCAGGGCTGAACATAAGTATCGCCGTCAGCACGTTCGCACACCAGCTTCTCGATGGCAGCCCAGGCGGTGACCAAGCGCGGGTCGCCCTCCGGCACGCCCAGCACGTGGTACATGAACACGGCGTTGGCCATGGCCGGATAGATCGCGCCCAGCCCGTCCTCGCCGTTCAGTCGCTCGGTCACGAATTTCTCGCAGGCCGTCTCGGCGCGGATGCGATGGGTGCGCGGGAAGATGCGCTGCGCCCGCTGCAGCGCCTTGTCCACCGCCTTGAACAGGCTGATCCACGGCTCCTGCTGGTGCGCGCCGCCAGGCCACACCCTCACCTCGGCGGGCGGCGTGGTGAACAACTCCGAAATATCCAGGCCGATGGGCCGGACAGGCTGCGGCCGGCGCGCCATCACCACCGTCAGCGGCACCAGCACCGTGCGCGCCCAATAGCTGATCTTGCCGATATGGAAGGGAAACCACTTCGGCAGCAGCAGCAGTTCGGGCGGCATCACCGGCACGGCGTGCCACGGCACCTGGCCGAACATCGCCAGGGTGCATCGGGTGAAGACATTGCTGCGCGCCGCCCCGCCGGCGGCCAGGATGGCCTGCCGGGCGCGGAGCATATGCGGCGCGTCCGGCGCATCGCCGATCAACCGCAGCGCGAAATACGCCTTCACCGAGCAGGAGATGTCGAGCGGGCCCGCATGGAAAAGCGGCCAGCCGCCGCCGGCGGTCGGCGCCTCCTGGTTCTGCAGCCGGCGCAGATAGCGGCCGATGGCGGCCTCCCGCGTCGGGTCGTGCCGGCCGAAGAAGCGGCGCAGCATGACGTATTCGGCCGGGATGGTGGCGTCCGCTTCCAGCTCGAACACCCAGTGGCCATCTGGCTGCTGGCGCCGCAGCAATGCATCCCGCGCACGGTGCACCGCGCCTTCCAGCGCCGGGCTGGCCGACCCGCCACCTTGGGCGGCGGCGTGCAGGTCAATGTCAGGCAGACTGTCCAAGTCCCGTCGCGTCCCAGACAAATTCGATCCGGAAGCCATAGGCCAGTTCAGGGGGTTTTGCGAAGCCTTGCCAAGCGCTTGGCCGGGAAAAGCGCCAGGGGGTGTCGACGGAGGCCTGAGTTTGGGCCGGCCCCAGGGCACCGGAGCCAGCCCCGCCTGGTGCCTCGGCCCTTTGCCGGTCAGTCGACTTTCGATGCGGCCGTCGGGTTCGCTCGCCTGCGCATCGGACCGTGGCGCGCCAGCCCGGCTTGCTGCCCGCGTCGCGGTCGCGCGGGTTGGGGGGGTGGGGCCGCCTCACCCTTCCACATGCCGCCGCGCCCCCGCATGTGCTGCCAGGCGCTGTCCAGGGTAAACAGCATGTAGGCCGCGGCGATGCCCGGCAACGCCAGGCCGCGCAGCACTGACACGCGGTAGAAGCGCAAGGTGGGCGCGAAGGCCAGCGCCATGGCCGCCCAGGCCGCCAGACCCAGCCCGGCGGCCCACCCTTCTCCCCACAACGCCAGCACCGGCGGTGCCAGGAAGACCAAGCCAAGCCCGGCCAGCATGGCCAGCAGCAGCACCGGGTTGTGCCGCAGCTGCGCGTAGGCGGTGCGCGCCACCATCCGCCGGATGGGGCCGATATCGGGGCTGGCGCGCAGCGATACCACGCGGTCGGTCAGCCCGAGCCAAGTCGGCCCCAGCGGCTTCATGATGGCGGCGAGCGAGCAATCGTCGATCATGGCGCCGCGGATGGTCGCCAGCCCGCCTGCCCGCGCCAGGGCATCTCGCCGTAGCAATACGCAGCCGCCGGCGGCCGCGGCGCTGCGGGCGCGCGGGTCGTTGGCCCACGCGAAGGGGTAGAGCATCTGAAAGAAGAAAATGAACGCAGGGATGAACCAGCGTTCCGCCGGGCTCTCACAACGCAGCCGCGCCATCAGGCTGGTCAGCACCAGGCCGCCGGCCTCGGCGCGGGCGACCAGCCGGCGCAGGCTGTCCGGCGCGTGCAGGATGTCGGCATCGGTGAAGAGCAGGTACGGCGTGTTAGGAGTGGCCGCGTTCGCTCCGCGAGCCGCGTCCGAGGCCGCGTTCCCTCCGCGAGCCGCGTCCGAGGCCATCTCCATCCCCTGCTGCAAGGCCCATAGCTTGCCGGTCCATCCCGCCGCGCGGCCCTGCCCCGTCACCACGCCGGCTCCCGCGGCGCGGGCCACCTCGCCGGTGCCGTCGCTGCTGCGGTCATCCACTACCCACAGGCGGACCTCGCCCGGGTAGTCCTGCGCCCGTAACGCGCCGACCACGGCGCCAATCGTCTCCGCTTCGTCGCGCGCCGGGATGAGGATGGTGACGGCCGGCCAGGCGTCAGGGTCCGGCGCCGGCACGCGGTCATTCTCGCCCCCCAGCCAGAACATTCCCCGCCCCAGCAGCAGCACCGCCCATCCCAGGCACGCCGCCACTCCCAGCCAGATCACAACGTCCCCGTGCGATGCGCAGCGTCGTCGCGCAGTTCCGCCGGCATGCCCCGCCGCATCACAGCATCCCGTCCCCCTCAAACCAATCCAGCGCATCGTCCACCGCCTCGTGCCACGGGCGCGCCTGGAACCCCAGCTCCGCAGCCGCCCGGGCGGTCGAGAAGAACATCGTATGGCCGGCCATGCGCAGCCCATCGAGGGTCAGCATCGGCTCCCGCCCGGTCAGCCGCGCCACCTGCTCCGTGATCCAGGCCAGCGGAAACAGCGGCCCGCGCGGCAGGCGGACGGCCGCGGGTAGGCCATAGCGCATGCCGATGCAGGCGAGCAGGTCGGCCAGCCGCACGTCCTGCCCGCCCAGAATATAGCGCTGGCCCACGCCGCCGCGCTCCAGGGCCGTCACCACCCCGGCGGCGCAGTCATCGACATGCACCAGGTTCAGCCCGGTTTCGACATAGGCCGGCATGCGGCCACGCGCCGCTTCCAGGATGATGCGGCCGGTCGGCGTCGGCCGGCGGTCGCGCGGGCCGATGGGGGTGCTGGGCTGGACGATGGTGGCCGGCAATCCGCCTTCCAGCACCATCCGCTCGACCAGCCGCTCGGCCTCGGTCTTGCTTTTCTTGTAGGGGCCGATGGCCTCCTCGATGGTGGCGGCGTCCATCTCGGTCGCCGGGCGGCCATCGGCGCGCGGCTTTAGCGTGGCCACGCTGCTGACATGGACGATGCGGCGCAACCCGGCTTCCAGGGCCGCGCGCATCAGCGCCTCGGTGCCGGCCACGTTGACCGCCCGCATCCGCTCCGGGTCCGGCACGAAGATGCGATAATCAGCCGCGCAGTGCACCATCGAGTCGCAGCCATGCAAGGCGGCGCGCAGGCTGGCAGGGTCGGTCAGGTCGCCGGGGGCGAAGGCCACCGGCACCCCGTCCAGCACTTGGCGCGGCGTTTCCGGCCGGGCCAACACCACCACCCTGTGTCCCCGCGCCACCAGGGCGCGCGCCACGGCGCTGCCCAGGAAGCCGGTGCCGCCGGTCAACAGCGTGGTAAAGCTTTCCCCCATCCCGCTGTTTTGGCCTGTGGGCCGGGCGGGGTCCACCCTCGTTTTAGCCGGCTGGCGTTACCATGTGGGGCGCCATGATGATGACCCGCCGTGCGGCCCTGACCGCCTCCGCCTCCCTCCTGCTTCCCTTCGCCGCCGGCGCGCAGGCGCCCACCGCGCCCGTCGAGGCCTTCCATGCGGCGCTGCTCGACACCATGCGAAACGCCGCCCGGCTGGGCATACGAGGGCGATTCGAGCGGCTGGCCCCGCTGATGAGCCAGGTCTTCGACCTGGCGGCCATGACCAGGATCGCTGTCGGCCCACCCTGGACCGGTTTCACCGCCGCCGACCAGGCCGCCCTGACCGAGGCCTTCAGCCGCTGGTCGATCGCCACCTACGCCGCACGCTTCGACGGCTTCTCGGGCGAGAGCTTCGCCACCCAGGGTATCCAGCAAACCCCTAATGGCGACCAGCTGGTGCGCACCGTGCTGAACCGCGGCGGCGGGCAGGAGCCGGTGGTGCTGAGCTACCTGCTCCGTAACAGTCGGGTGGTGGACGTCTATTTGACCGGCACGATCAGCGAACTGGCGGCGCGGCGCAGCGAATTCGCCGGCCTGATCCGCGAAGGCGGCGCGACGCGGCTGCTCGCGGAACTGCAACGCCGCAACGCCAGCCTGCTGGGCTGAGGCCCCCCAGCTGCCCCGGCGCGGCTTGCGGCCCGGCGGTTTTACGGCTTGATGGCGGCGCGGGTTGAACGGGACGCCTATGTTTCACGACTGGATTGCGGCGCGCGTTGCGGGCTTGAGCTTCATCGACATCGGCGGCATCGGCGAATGGTCGGTCAACGAGACGGTCGGCACCGCCCTGGCCCACGGCGCCGGCCGTGCCGCCATGGCCGACATCGCGGGTTTCGAGCAGCCGTTCTGGCCGCATTTCCACCAGCGCATGGCCGAGCGCGGCTTCGGCCGCGACCGCTATGAGAGCTACGACCGGGTGGACGTGCTGGGCGACCTGCCAGGCCGGCTGCCTGTGTTCGACATGGTGCACAGCACAGGCATTCTCTACCACCTCAGCGACCCCGCGCGCGCCGTTTGGAACCTGCGGCGGATCACCGGGCGGTGGCTGGTGACCAACACAGTGGTCATCCCCGAGCGGATCGTGAACGAGGCGGGCGTGCTCACCTGCAAGGGCAGCTCGGCGCTGTTCCTGCCCGGCATCAGCGAAATGGAGCGCGCCGTGCTGCGGCTGCATTACCAGCAGAAATTCGGCTGGGACCTGAACATGGTGGCGCCCCGGGCGGGCGACGACGCGGCCATCATGCCATATTTCGGGGCGGCCGGGCCGAGCCCCTGGCCGTACTGGTTCCTGTTCACCCGAGCCGGCTTCATCGGCCTGTTGCGCGCCGCCGGCTTTGCCGTGCGCGAGGAATTTACCTGGGAAGAGCACGCCCATTTCGTGCTGTGCGAGAAACTGGGGTAGGCCTATCGCAGCCGGGCCGCAGCAAACGTGCCGGCCACCCAGGCCGGATCGGCGGCGGCGGGAGCCGGCAAGGGCTCGACGAACACCGGGGCGTTCAGGGCCGCGGCCGCCAGCGCCGACCGCGCCCATTCCGGTGGCACAGCCGCGCGCCGCGCTGAACGCCCCGGTCGGGTCGAGCGAATGGCGGCCTCGGGCCGTGCCGGGTCAATAGCCGGCGGCCGCGCGGCAGGGATCGGCTCGGCGCTAGGCGCGCTGCCGATGCCGGGGTCGTCCAGTACCGGCGGCAGGGCCACGGGCGAAGCCGCTGCACCGGGGTCGTCCAGCGGGTCCGGTACATTGCGCCCGATGGCTGCCATCGCGCCAAAAGCCCGGCGCTGGCGGGCCACGCTGCGTAGCCGGGCATAGAAGTCGATGCTGTCGGCACGCAGCGCGTCCAGCGTGTCCAGGTTCTCTGCGCGAAGGTCGATGCCGCCCAGCACCCCGCGGGTCGCGTTCAGGATGCCCAACGTGTAGCTGGAAAAGGCCGGGCCCAGCGCCAGCAGCAGCGGGTTGCCGAAGCCATCCACCACATCCCCTGCCAGATCCCGCACGTTGGAAGGGCCCAGCACGGGCAGCATCAGGAACGGTCCCTCCCCGACGCCATAGCGGGCCATGGTCTGGCCGGCGTCGCCGGTCTGCCGTGCCAGCCCCTGGCCGGTGGCGATGTCGAAGAAGCCGGCGCCGCCCAGGGTGCTGTTGAGGGCAAACCGTCCGGCGGTGGTGGTGGCATCGCGAAGCCGCAATTGCAGCACGTTGTGCACGAAGATCAGCGGTTCCCCCAGATTCTCCAGGAACTGACGGATGCGGAGGCGGCCATAGGCGGGGATGACGGCAACATAGGTTTCCGCCACCGGCCGGAAGATGCTTTCGTCGGCCACCGTGTTGAAATCGAGCAAATGGCGGTTGACCCGCTCGAACGGATCACCCGGGTCGGTATTGCCGGCATATTGCGAGGCAGCCGTGGGAACCTCGACGCCGTTGCGTAACACCAGCGTGTTGCCGCAGCCGGCGAGAAGGAGCGGAAGCAGGAGCAAAAGGGCGCGCATGAGCCATGCTACGCAATCGCGGCGGCGCGTGCCATGTCTGGCGCATGGAAATGCTGGCGTGGCTTTTGTTGGGCTTGGCGGCGGCGGCGGCGGCGCAGGTGCTCCTCGCGGCGGGAGCGGCGACGAAGCTGGCCGCGCGGGCGAAGACTGGCCGGCTCCCGGAAGTCGTAAACCCGTTCAGCCCGGCAGCGACACGCGAATTTGCGGCCGCCATTCTCAAGCCGCTGCACGGCGCCCCTGCTGATCTGGCAGCCAATCTGGCCGCCACCCTAGCGC
>CAXTJY010000054.1:0-1244 GCA_964244395.1 uncultured Rhodovarius sp. | reverse complement strand
CTGATGGCGGTGGCCGACCCTGCCGACCCTGCCGCCGAAGTGGCCCGCCGATTTTGCCCACCGGCCAAGCTGCTGGAGGGCGGCGCGGTGCTGGGGCCAAATCGCAAGGTATCGCAACTCGTGCACCTAGGGGCGGCGGCCGACGCGCCGCTGCTGGTCATGGCCGACGCGGACATGGCGGTGGACCCCGGATGGCTGGAAGCGGTGACGGCGCCGCTCGCCGACCCCTCGGTAGGCCTGGTCACCTGCCTGTATTGCGGACTCCCGGCGGATGACGGCTTCTGGTCGCGGCTCACCGCCCTGTCGGTGGATTGGCACTTCCTGCCCAACGCCGCGCTGGGCGAGGCGCTGGGCCAGGCGCGCGGCTGCTATGGCGCCACCATCGCGTTGCGGGCGGAGACGCTGGCGCGACTGGGCGGCTTCGAGGCGTTTCTCGACCGGCTGGCGGATGATCATGCGATGGGCCAGGCGGTGCGCGGGCTTGGGCTGCGGGTCGTCGTGGCGCCCACCCTGCCCGGCCACGTCATGGCCGAGGCCAGCCTGTCCGGGCTGTGGGCGCATGAACTGCGCTGGGCCCGTACGGTGCGGATGCTCAACCCGGCCGGGTACGCCGGGCTGGCGCTGACCCACCCGCTCCCTTGGGCCGGGCTGGCGTTGCTGGCCGCGCCGGGCCCTGCCTCGTTGACGGTGGCGGCCGTCGCGCTGGCTGCCCGATTCGCGGCCTGCGCCTGGGTAGACCGGGCGCTGGGCCACACCCCCCGCCTGGTCTGGGTGCTGCCGCGCGACCTGCTGTCCTTCGCCACATGGCTTGCCGGCCTGTGGCCCGGATGGGTGGAATGGGGCGCCGAACGCTTCCAAATCACCCGCGATGGGCGTATGCGGCGGGTTTGACGCTGTACGCCCAGAAAAGGTCGCCGCCCGCATGATGCGCACCCTGTTCCTCCAGGCCCCCACCTTCGACGGCTTCGATGGCGGCGCCGGCTCGCGCTACCAGGCCAAGCGGGAGATCCGCAGCTATTGGTTCCCGACCTGGCTGGCCCAGCCGGCTGCGTTGATCCCTGGGTCCAAGCTCGTCGATGCGCCGCCGCACAGCCAATCGCTGGCCGATGTGGCGCCGATGGCGAAGGATTTCGATCAGGTCGTGCTGCACACCTCCACCCCCAGCTTCGCCAGCGACATCAAGGTCGCCGAGGCGCTGAAGGCGGTGAACCCGAACCTGAAGGTCGGCCTGATCGGCGCCAAGG
>CAXTJY010000053.1:1939-11901 GCA_964244395.1 uncultured Rhodovarius sp. | reverse complement strand
CCGCGTGCCGCGCCAGCCCGTGCTGACCACGGACAAGGTGCGCTTCGTCGGCGACCCCGTGGCGATGGTGGTGGCCGAGACCGGCAAGCAGGCGCGCGATGCCGCCGAGGCGGTGGAACTCGACGTCGAGCCGCTCCCCGCCGTGACCGAGGCGCGGGACGCCGTGGCCGATGACGCGCCGCTGCTGCACGACGACGCCCCGGGCAATCTCGTGGTGGACTTCCACTACGGCGACGCGGTGGCCGTGGCCGCGGCCTTCGCGCGCGCCGCCCATGTCGCCCGCCTGCCGATCCGCAACTCCCGCGTCGTCGTCTCGCCCATGGAGCCGCGCTCGGCCATCGGCAGCTTCGAGGAGGGGCGCTACGTGCTGCGCGCCGGCAGCCAGGGCGTGTTCGGGATGCGCGGCAGCCTCGCCAAGGTGATGGGGGTGGAGGCGGAGAGCCTGCGGATGCTGACGGGCAACGTCGGCGGCTCCTTCGGGATGAAGGCGAGCGTCTACCCCGAATATCCCGCGCTGCTGCACGCGGCGCGCGCGCTGGGCCGCCCGGTGAAGTGGACCGACAGCCGCTCCGAGAGCTTCCTGTCGGACAGCCACGGCCGCGACCACGACATGCTGGCGGAACTCGCGCTGGACGCGGAGGGCACCTTCCTCGCCGTGCGCATGACCGGCTTCGGCAACCTCGGCGCCTATCTCTCCAACGCGACGACGCTGCCCTCCACCATGAACACGGTGAAGAACGTCATCGGCGTGTACCGCACGCCGCTGGTGGAGGTGAGCACGCGCTGCGTCTTCACCAACACCACCCCTGTCGGCGCCTATCGCGGCGCGGGACGGCCGGAGGGCAACTACTACATGGAACGGCTGGTGGACACGGCCGCCCGCGGGATGGGCATCGACCGCGTGGACCTGCGCCGCCGCAACCACATCCAGGCGGACCAGATCCCCTACAAGGCCCCTTCGGGGATGCATTACGACAGCGGCGACTTCCCCGCGATCCTGGAGGAGGCCCTGGCCGCGGCCGACTGGGACGGCTTCCCCGCGCGCCGCGCCGAGAGCCGCCGGCATGGCAAGCTGCGCGGCATCGGCATCGGCCACTACCTGGAGGTGACGGCACCGCCCTCCAAGGAGATGGGCGGCATCCGCTTCGACGAGGACGGTGGCGTGACGATCATCACCGGCACGCTCGACTACGGCCAGGGCCACGCCTCGCCCTTCGCGCAGGTGCTGGTGGACCGCCTCGGCGTGCCCTTCGACCGCGTCCGGCTGATCCAGGGCGACAGCGACCTGCTGATCGCCGGCGGCGGCACCGGCGGCTCCAAGTCGCTGATGGCTTCGGGGGCCGCCATCGTCGAGGCATCCGCCCTGGTGGTTGAAAAGGCCAAGCCGCTGGCGGCGGATATGCTGGAGGCCGCCGTGGTGGACATCGAGTTCGCCAATGGCGATTTCTCGATCGCCGGCACCGACCGGCGGGTGAACATCATGGACATCGCTGAAAAGCACCCCGGCGGGCTGAACGTGCGCCACGTCTTCGAGGAGGCGCCGCAGGCCTATCCCAATGGCTGCCACGTCTGCGAGATCGAGGTCGATCCGGACACCGGCCATGCCCAGGTCGTAGCCTACACCACGGTCAACGATTTCGGCGTGGTGGTGAATCCGCTGCTGGTAGAGGGCCAGGCGCAGGGCGGCATCGCCCAGGGCATCGGCCAGGCGCTGCATGAGCGGGTGAGCTACAGCGAGGAAGGCCAGCCGCAGAGCGGCAGCTACATGGATTACTGCCTGCCGCGCGCCGAGGATCTCCCGATGATCGGCTTCGCCAGCCGCCCCGTGCCGGCCAAGACCAACCCGCTGGGGGTGAAGGGCTGCGGCGAGGCCGGCTGTGCGGGCTCGATGCCCGCGGTGATGAACGCGCTTTGCGATGCCCTGGGCGTCGTGCATATCGACATGCCGGCAACGCCGGAAGTCATCTGGCGGGCGTTGGGGGCGAAGCCGGCCTGAGCGCGCGCGGCGCCTCCGTCCGCGGGTTATAGCCGCGGCTTCTTTGGCGCCGGGTGCGGACACCCGGCGCTGCACTCAACCAGTCAGACCGCGCTGGACCAATCCGCGGGGAAGAACCGGAACCCTTCCCCCGCCCGTTGCACGAAACCGTTGGCCGGGAACGGAAAGTGATACGCCGTCATTCGCGCCCGCTCCGCAGCGATGCGCCCGAACAGCGCGATCCGGCTTGTCGTCGCCGTCGGGCCGTCAATGTCGAAGATGCTGGCCCAGCCGGGGTGGCGCAGGAACAGCTCCGGCCGTGAGGCGGTATCGCCGGTGATGAAAAGCTGCTCGGCGCCATCGGCCACATGCAGCGCGGTATGTCCCGGCGTGTGGCCATAAGCCGCCACGGCGCGCACCCCCGGCAGCACCTCGGCCCCCGCGGCGTAGCGATCGATCTTGCCAGTATAGGCGCCAAACTTGCGCGCCACGTTGGCAAAGGTGCCGCGCTGTGCTGCCGGCACCCGGGATTCGTTGGATGCATCGGTCCAGAAGGCCCACTCGACCTCCGGCACGAAGAGTTGCGCGTTGGGGTAGAGCACCCGGTTCTGCGCGTCGGTGAGGCCGCTGATGTGGTCGCCATGAAAATGCGTCATGACCACGCGCGTGACCCGTGCGGAATCCAGCCCCGCCGCCGCCATGTTGGCCGGTAACAGGCCGGCGGTCGCCGGCTGGCCGCCCGTGCCGCTGTCGAACATGGTCAGCCCCACCGGTGTCTCCAGGAAGGTCACGATGTAGGGGTTGTCGAGCCGCACGGTGCTGAGCATGGCATCGCGCAGCGCGCCCTCCACCTCTGCCTGCCCGGCATTGGTGACCCATCCGGTGCCTGGGTTCTGCCGCGGCGCGTAACCATCCCACACCGTCGTCGCGGTGAAGCTGCCGACCTTGAAGCGATAGAAGCCCGGTGCCTGGGAGGGTGCGGGCACGGCCGCCGGCTGCGCCAGGGCGCGCCCCAGCAGCATGGGCGAGGCAAGGGTGGCGGCCATCAGGCCACGGCGATGGGTCAAGCTCATTCTCCTGTTCACAGGCCTGCGGCCCAGTCGCTTGGCACGTAGCGGTAGCCGCCGCCGTCCCGGGCGATGTGGCCGGTGGCCGGGAAGGGAAAGTGGAAGCCGGTGACGCGGATGCGGTCCGTCGCCACCCGGACCAGAACCCGGCGGCGCGACTCCGCGCCGGCCGGGCCGTCGAAGTCGAACACAGTCTGGAAGTCAGGGCGGCGGGCGATCAGCTCCGGCCGATGCGTGGTGTCGGCCAGATACACCAACTCGGCCCCGCCATCGGCGATGTGCCAGATGCTGTGACCCGGCGAATGCCCTTCGGCGGCGTGCATGCGGATGCCGGGCAGCGCCTCGGCGCCGTCGGTCAGCTGCCGGATACGGCCCTGATAAGGCGCGAAGCGTCGGGCGGCGTTGGCGAAGTTGGCGCGCTGGCCTTCCGGGCTGCGGCTCTCATTGCTCGGCTCAGTCCACCAGGCCCATTCGCGGGCCGGCACGATGATTTCGGCATTCGGGAAGGCGGCACCACCCTCGGCGTTCAGCAGGCCGTTGATGTGGTCGCCATGGAAATGCGAGATGACGACATGGGTAACGCGGGCCGGGTCCAGCCCCGCCTGGGCCGCGGTGGCCATGAAGCGTCCCAGCGTGGCGCCGGCCGGCTGCGGCCCGTTGCCGGTGTCGAACACCACCAGGCCGCGCCCCGTATCCACCACCGTCACCGCATAGATGTTCCTGTAGTCCACCGGCGAGAGGAAGCTTTCGGCCAGCACCGCCTGCACCTCTTCCAGCGGCGCGTTTCGCACGAAGCCGCGCACCGGCATGATGCGGAAACCGTCGAAGATGATGGTGACGGTGAACCCGCCCAGCGCGAAGCGGAAGAAGCCCGGCGCCGGGCTGCGTGGCGGGCCCGCCACCGGCTGCGCCGCCGCCGTCCGCATCAGCAGTGGCGCCGCCAGCAGGATGCGCCGGTCAGCCTTCACAGCGCGCTGGACCATTCGGCGGGCACGAAGGCATAGCCCTCGCCCTGCCTGGCGAAATAGCCGTTGGCGGGGAAGATGTAGTGGTAGCCGGTGACGCGGATTCGGTCCGTCGCCACCATGTCCAACACGCGCTTGCGACTGGTCGCGGCCAGGGTGCCGTCGAAGTCGCCGACGAAATGCCAGTCCGGCCGGCGCGCGGTGATCTCCGGCCGGTTCAGGGCATCGGCCAGGAACACAAGCTGCTCGGCGCCGTCGCTGAGCCGGAAGATGGTATGGCCCGGGGTGTGGCCGGGCGCGTCCATCGCGGTGACGCCGGGGATGACCTCGCCGGCGCCGAATTGCCGCACCCGGCCTTGATACGGCGCAAAGCGGCGGGCGGTGTTCGCGAAGGTGGCGCGCTGCCGCTCCGGGCTGCGGGCCTCGTTGCCGGCGTCCGCCCACCAACTCCATTCGGTTGCCGGCACCAGGATCTCGGCGTTCGGGAAGGCCCGGCCGTTCTCGGCGTTCAGCAGGCCGTTGATGTGGTCGCCATGGAAATGGCTGTGGATGACATGGGTGATGGCGGCCGGGTCGATCCCGGCAGCGGCCATGTTGGCGATCATCCGGCCATTGGTGGCGGTGGGTGCCGTCACGCCGTTCCCGGCATCGAAAACCAGGAAGGTGTTGCCGCGCTGCGCGAAGGTGATGGTGAAGGGCACGGTGATGGCGTCGCCGGTCATGAAGGACTCGGCCATCAGCGCCTGCAACTCCGCCGCCGGCACTCCGGGCACGTAGCTGGCCACCGGGAAGCGGTTGAACCCGTCATTGACCTGCGTGACGGTCCAGCCGCCGACGCGGAAGCGGTAGAAGCCCGGCGCTTGGCCAGCCGGAGCGCCGGCCGTCTGGGCAGCCGCTGGGGTCAGGAGTGCGGGGGCCGCAAGCAAAGCGCCTCCAGCAAGGAGGGCGATTCGACGATCGGTCATGGGGGGTACCTCCGTTTGGCGTTTCAGAGCGCGCTCGACCATTCGGCCGGCGCGAAGACGAAGCCTTGCACGCCCCCCACATTATGCCGGGCGAAGTGGCCATTGGCCGGGAAGGGGAAATGGTAGCCGGTGACGCGGATGCGGTCGGTCGCCACCATGTCCAGCACCCGCCGACGTGTTGCGGCGGCGGTGTCGCCATCGAAATCGAAGATGATCTGCCAGTCGGGGCGCGGACCCATCAGCTCCGGCCGGTTGGTGACGTCGGCCAGGAAAATCATCTGCTCGGCGCCGTCGGCGATGCGGTAGATGGTGTGGCCGGGCGTATGGCCATAGGCGGCAATGGCTGTGATGCCCGGGATGACCTCGGCGCCGGCGGCGACCTGGCGGATTTTGCCGGCATAGGGCGCGAAACGGCGGGCGGAATTGGCGAAGTTCGGCCGCTGGCCCTCGGGGCTGCGGGTCTCATTGGCCGCGTCGCTCCACCAGGCCCATTCGACGGCGGGGACGACGATCTCGGCATTGGGGAAGGCGGCGCCATTGGCGGCGTTCAGCAGGCCGTTGATGTGGTCGCCGTGGAAATGGCTCTGGATCACATGGGTGACGCGGGCGGGGTCGATGCCGGCGGCGGCCATGTTGGCGATCATCTTGCCGTTGGTGGCGGTGGCGGGGGTGACGCCGTTGCCGGCATCGAACACTGCCAGCACGGCATCCTTTTGGGCAAAGGTGATGGTGAAGGGCACCGTCAGCGTGTCGGCCGGCATGAAGCTGGCGCCCAGCACGGCCTGCACGTCGGCCAACGGCGCATTGCGCACGAAGCCTTCAACGGGGCGGCGGAAGAATCCGTCATGCACCGTGGTGATGGTCCAGGCGCCGACCTTGAAGCGGTAGAAGCCGGGGGCCTGGGCGGCTGGCGTGGCGGACTGCGCCGCCGCCGGGCGAATGATCTTGGCGGCGATGGCGGCGGACCCCAGCAGGCTGGCGCCGATGAAGGCGTTGCGTCGTTCGATGATCATGATGCTTCCTGCCTCTTGTCGCGCCGGACGGCGCCGTTGCGCCATTTGATGCCGCAAACCGAAACGAAAAGCCATGAGCATGTATTCAGCTGTCGCTGCCCTGCGGTGGCCCGCTACCTCGAAGCTGGCGGTGCCATGAACGAGACCACCGCCTCGACATGCGGCGACCACAGGAACTGGTCGATCACCGTGGCCGGCCCAAGCACATAGCCGGCCTCGCGCAGCGTCCTGGCATCGCGTTCCAGCGCCACCGTGTTGCAACTGACATAGATCACCGCGGGCTTGGGCGCGCGGGCGATCTGGGCGATCTGCTCGGCGGCACCAGCATAGGGTGGGTCGAGCACCGCCACCGCGCATTTTGCCAACTCAGCCGGCAGCAGCGGCTGGCGCACCAGGTCGCGCCGTGCGGCGGTGACCCGGCCCCCGGCGGCGCGGGCGGCGGCATCCAACGCCGCCACGGCGTCCGGATCGCCCTCATAGGCGATGACGCGCGCACGGGCGCCGAGCGGAAAGCTGAGCGTGCCCAGCCCGGCGAACAGATCGGCGATGACGGCGGACCGCGGCAGCCGGGCCGGCAACGCGGCCAGCACTGCGGCCATGATGGCGGCCTCTCCCTCCATCGTGGCTTGCAGGAAGGCGCCGGGCGGCGGCGCGACCACTGCGGCGCCGAAGCTGTGCCGGACCGGCGCGATCTGCGCCGCCACCCCCTCACGCGTCGCGAGACGCTTCAGCCCCTCGGCGCGGGCGAAATCGGCCAGCCGCGCTGTGTCGGCCGGGTTCAGCTTGCCATCCAGCCGCAGCAGCACGTCTGGCCCGCTGTCCAGCAGGTTGATCGCCGCGTCGGCCCGCTGGCGCAGCGCCTGCAAAGGCCGCAGCGCCGCGGCCAGCCTCGGCAGGAGCGCCATGATCTCGGGCCGCAGGACCTTGCATTCGGGGATGGCCAGCACCCCGCCCGGGCCGTGAAAGCCGATGATCAGCGATCCATCCGACTGCCGCACCACCGACAGATCGGCCCGCCGGCGCGAGGCGGGCGGGCTGACATGACCCAGCGTGGCGACCGCGTCGGCATAGCCCGCCGCACGCAGCGCCTGCTCGACGCGGCCCCGCTTCCACTCGGATTGCGGCGCTGCCGACCAGTGCTGCAGGGCGCAGGCGCCGCAGAGCGGGAAATGCGGACAGGGCGGGTCCACCCGCTCGGGGCTCGCGGTTCGCACAGTCACAACGGCGGCACGGTCGCGGCCAATCAGGCGGGCCTCGACAGTCTCTCCGGCCAGGGTGCGGGGGATGAAGACAGGTCCGGCGGCCACGCCGTCTCCGGCGGCGCCTAGGGCTTCGATACGGAACTCGGGCAAGCTAGAACAGCTTGACGAGCGCGGCGACAAGCACAACGGACGCTGCGACCATGGCCCCGAGCTTGATGATGAGCCGAGTTTCCAGGTCACGCAAATCCGCCCTGGTCGAGGACTCCAGTCGCGCCATGCGCTCCGTCAGGCGCGCTTCCACCTCCGCCAGGTCGCGCTTGAGGGAAGCACTGCTCTCCGCCAGGTCTTGTTTTAATGACGCGCGGGACTCGGCAAGATCACGCCTCAGCGACATTTCAGCGTCCGAAACGTCGCGCTTGGTGGCGATAGCCTCGTTGAGGGCTTCGGACAGAGCCGTGGGGGCGCCCTGCGCCTGGACGGCCGTGAAGCCCGCCGCCTCAAGCTTCCTGGCCAGAGCCAACGTATCGAAGGCGATGGCGTTCATCGCCTTACGCTAGGCTTGCAGCGCCCGCGCCTCAACGCATTTCACCCGAACGCATTCAACCCTGTCTGGGCACGCCCCAGGATCAGGGCATGCACGTCGTGCGTGCCCTCATAGGTGTTCACCGTCTCCAGGTTCATGACGTGACGGATGACATGGTACTCGTCCACGATGCCGTTGCCGCCGTGCATGTCCCGCGACAGGCGGGCGATATCCAGGCTCTTTCCGCAATTGTTGCGCTTCACCAGCGAGATCATCTCCGGCGCCACGCGCCCCTCATCGAATAGCCGACCGACGCGCAATACGGCCTGCAGGCCCAGCGTGATCTCCGTCTGCATGTTCGCCAGTTTCAGCTGGATGAGCTGGGTCTGCGCCAGCGGCTTGCCGAACATCTTGCGGTTCATGGTGTACTCGCGGGCGCGGTGCCAGCAATCTTCCGCGGCGCCGAGCGCCCCCCATGAAATGCCGTAGCGGGCGCGGTTGAGGCAGGAGAACGGGCCGGCCAGGGACTTCACGCCGGGCAGCTTGTTTTCTTCCGGGACGAACACCTCATCCATCATGATCATGCCGGTGACGCTGGCGCGCAGGCTGAACTTGCCCTCGATCTTGGGGAAGGTCAGGCCCTTCATGCCGCGTTCCAGCAGGAAGCCGCGAATGATGCCTTGGTCATCCTTGGCCCAGACCACGGCGACGTCGGCGATGGGCGAATTGGTAATCCAGGTCTTGCTGCCCGACACCAGGTAGCCGCCATCCACCTTCTTCGCCCGCGTGCGCATCGAGGAGGGGTCGGAGCCTGCATCGGGCTCGGTCAGGCCGAAACAGCCAACCATTTCCCCGGTGCGCAGCTTGGGCAGGAACTTCTGCTTCTGCGCCTCGGAGCCGAAGGCGTGGATCGGGAACATCACCAGTGAGGACTGCACGCTGAACGCCGAGCGGTAGCCGCTATCCACCCGCTCGACTTCACGCGCCATAAGCCCATAGGCCACGTAGCTGACACCCGCGCAGCCATAGCCTTCGAGCGTCGCGCCCAGAAAACCCTGCTCGCCGAACTCGTTCATGATCTCGCGGTCGAATGTCTCGTTCCGGTTCGCCATCAAGATGCGCGGCATCAGCCGGTCCTGGCAGAAGGCGCGGGCGGCATCGCGGATCAGGCGCTCATCCTCGGTGAGCTGGTCTTCCAGAAGCAGCGCGTCGTCCCACTGGAAGCTGGCGCGGATGGGCGTCATGACGTTCATCGTGTTTTCCCGGTTAGTGTTGCGTGAGCATCCGGACGAAAAGGCCGGTCACCCCTGCCAGCGTAAATCCGACCATCCGTTTCAGGACGGCGAGGTCAGTGTCGATCTTGGCAAATCGCTGATCGTTCTATGCAATGGTCTCCGCGGCTTTCCTGGCCTTGTCCTCGGGCGCGCCGGCAGCGAGCAACGCGTCGTACAGTTCGGTGACCATGACGGTCATGGGCGTTCCCTTTAGATGGTCGCTGATATGGCGCGCCGGTCATCGGCGCGCAATCAGCTTCTACACCGCGCCGGCTTCGGCCACCTGCATGGGCGCCTCGGCCTCCACGGTCTCCGCCACCCGCTCGCGGCGGAACTTGGGAATGGCGATCAGCATGAAGGCCGGCGTGCTGTCGCCGAAGCCACGGACCGACGGCCCGAGATCGTCGTCCCGCCGACGTGGCCGGTCGTCCCGGCCTTCCGGGCGGCGGGGCCGGTCCTCGCGGCCCTCGGGCCGGCGGGGACGATCCTCGCGGCTTTCCGGACGCGGCTCGGTCCGGTCGGGACGGGCCTCGGAACGACCTTCTCCGCGCCCTTCCGTACGCCCCTCCCCACGTCCTTCCGAACGCCCCTCGGGGCGGCGCGTCCGCTCCGGCGGCGCCTCGCGCACCTCAGCCACCACATCCAGCGCGGCCGGCGTCGGCACATCGCGGCGCGGGCGGGCGGCCCGTTCGCGCGGCGCGCGCTCCTCACGCGGGGCACGTTCCTCGCGGGCGGCGCCTTCACGCGGTGCGCGGCCGCCGCGCTCGCGGCCGGCTGGCGCGCGGGCGCTGCTGGGTCGGGCCGGCGCTCCACGGCCGCGACCGCGCGGCTTGGTCATCGCCTCGGCGATCTCCTCGTCGGAGATCACGTCCAGCCCCTCGATGGCTACCCGCAGCAGCGGCTGGCCAATCAGCTTCTCAATGCCGGCGACATTGCGCGCGTCATCGGCCGTCGCGATCGAGAACGCCCGACCTTCGC
>CAXTJY010000053.1:0-1929 GCA_964244395.1 uncultured Rhodovarius sp. | reverse complement strand
CTGGCCGCCGCGCCCGGCGCCTTCGCCGATCACCATGCGGCCGAGCACGATCGGCTCGGCCTTCTCGCTCGGGTGCGGCTCGAAGCCAGGCACGATCTCCTTCGGAATCTCGCGCTTGATGAGCCGCTCGATGTCTCGCAGGAAGCCGTTTTCATCCACGCAGACCAGGGACACCGCCTCGCCCTTCGCGCCGGCGCGGCCGGTGCGGCCGATCCGGTGCACGTAGTCTTCCGAGTGAAACGGCACGTCGAAATTGAACACATGCGAGAGGCCGCCGATGTCGATGCCTCGCGCCGCCACGTCGCTGCACACGAGCAGTTGCAGCTCATTCGCCTTGAAGGCATTCAGCGTCGAGAATCGCACGGACTGGTCAAGGTCGCCATGCAACGCGCCGACCTTGAATCCATGCTTCTTCAGCGATTTGTAGAGGACATCGACCTCGATCTTGCGGTTGCAGAAGATCAGCGCGTTGCCGACATCCTCGCTCACGATCAGCCGGCGCAGCGCCTCGCGCTTGTCCTCAGCCCGCACATAGACCAACGCCGAGGTGATGGTGGTGGCGACGGAGGCCGGGCGGGAGACGGTGATCTCGCGTGGGTTCTGCAGGAATGCGTCGGCCAGCCGGCGAATCTCAGGCGCCATCGTCGCCGAGAAGAACAGGGTCTGCCGCGTCGGCGGCAGCATGCCGACGATGCGCTCGACATCGGGAATGAAGCCCATATCCAGCATCCGGTCGGCCTCGTCGATCACCAGCAGCTTGCAATCGGCCATCAGGATGCGACCGCGGTCGAACATGTCCAGCAGCCGGCCCGGGGTGGCGATCAGCACGTCCACGCCCTCGTTCAGCACCCGCTTCTGCTCATCCATGCTCTCGCCGCCGATCAGCAGCGCGTGGTTGAGCCCCAGGTACTTGCCGTACTTCTCGAAGTTCTCGGCGACCTGCATAGCCAGCTCGCGCGTCGGCTCCAGGATCAGGCTGCGCGGCATGCGCGCCTTGGCGCGGCTGCCGGAGAGGATGTCCAGCATCGGCAGCACGAAGCTGGCGGTCTTGCCGGTGCCGGTCTGGGCGCAGCCAAGCACGTCGCGATTCATCAGCACGACCGGGATGGCCTGCTCCTGGATCGGAGTCGGGTGGATGTAGCCGCTTTCGGAAACGGCGCGCAGCAATTCGTCACTGAGGCCGAGATCGGCGAACGTCGTTCGCGGCTCGTCTTCCTCTCTGTCCGGCTCGTCCTCCGGCTCTTCGCTGGCCACCAGCCCCTCGGGCAGCGACGCCTCGGGTTCCCGTTCGGGCGGAAGGGGCGCCAGGCTTTCGGTGCCCGCCTCCACCTGGATTTCGTGGGAGGGTTCCGCGTCGGGCTCGGCCGGGCGGGTGGTCTCGTCGTTCAAAGGAATGCTC
The DNA here is from genome assembly GCA_964244395.1 of uncultured Rhodovarius sp. Lineage (GTDB taxonomy): Bacteria > Pseudomonadota > Alphaproteobacteria > Acetobacterales > Acetobacteraceae > Rhodovarius. The sequence goes on along the minus strand of CAXTJY010000053.1, from coordinate 530 downwards.
TTTACGTCAGGGGTTTGGTCACTGCGCCGATGCCGCGCGGCGCGGGCCGGTGGGTGCGCCAATTCGGCGGACCAAGCGGGCCTGGCGCGGCTGGGGCAGGCTCTCCCGCCCCGCAACGGCGCCCATATGCGCTTACAGGACGCGCCGCGCAAGCTTTTCCGCACCCCGCGTTTTGCGAGGAATTCCGCGAAAAAGCCTGGCACAGCGGTTGCGAGACCCCTGTCGACGCAGCCGGGCTGGTCCGAGCGGCGAGAGGGTTCCGCACATGCCGATCGACGATCCTGCACGCGAAATCGCGCGCCGCATTCACCTGGCCCAGGCCGGGCCGCAGCCAAGCCTGGCGGGGCCGCTCATTCCCGTCATGGTCGTCGGCGCGATCTGCACCGACATGCTGATCCCGGCCATGACCATGCTGAACTGTGCCGCCCCCCTGGCCGGCTTCCTGCTGGCCTGGGCCTGGGACGAAACCGGGGAGGGCCGCGCGACCGACGGCGCGGTCAGCGCCTTCTAGCAGTTCCCGAGCTGGCCCC
>CAXTJY010000052.1:6329-11946 GCA_964244395.1 uncultured Rhodovarius sp. | reverse complement strand
CTCGTCGAGTTCGGCCTTGGGGTTGGCGATCAGGGCGAGGGCGGCGCCGCACAGCTCGCCGGCATTGTGTGGCGGGATGGAGGTGGCCATGCCGACCGCAATGCCGGCGGCCCCATTGGCCAGCAGGTTGGGGAAGGCGGCCGGGAGGACGATGGGTTCCCGCTCCTCGCCATCGTAGGTGGCGCGGAAATCGACGGTGTCGGCGTCGATATCGGCCAGCATGGCCTGGGCCACCTCGGTCAGGCGCGACTCGGTGTAGCGCATGGCCGCGGCGTTATCGCCGTCGATATTGCCGAAATTGCCCTGGCCCTCGACCAGCGGGTAGCGGGCGGCGAATTCCTGGGCGAGGCGGACGATGGCGTCGTAGATCGAGGCGTCGCCATGCGGGTGGTACTTGCCCATGACATCGCCGACGATGCGGGCGCATTTCTTGAAGCCGGCGGCGGGGTCGAGCTTGAGCTGGTGCATGGCCCAGAGAACGCGGCGATGGACCGGCTTCAGGCCGTCGCGGACGTCGGGCAGGGAGCGGGCGGTGATGGTGGAGAGGGCGTAGGCGAGGTAGCGCTCCGAGAGGGCGGCGGCGAGCGGGGTGTCGTGGATGTGGCCGCCGGGGGGAGCGGCCGGAAGTGCGGTGAGGTCGTCGGGCATGGGGAGACAATAGCGGAACCTTCGCTGCGAGGCAGCCCATGCTCGAAACGAGAAAAGGAAGAAATACTTAATTTGTGAGAGGAATATAAGCTAGAAAAGGACAGTCGGCTGACTTAGTCGAACGAGAAAGGGCTCAAATGACCAGATCACTCGCGATGGCTGAGCCGATTGAAAAATCAGGTGGACGCTCCATGGTTCATGTGCGGGCTCATACGAGAGAAGGCTACCAAGTATCCGCTTATGACCGGTCACACCGTCCCAGCGAGCACATTTTTTTGCAGTACATCCCGCGCTTGAACCTGCTGTCTTTTCTGTCAACTCAGGCAGACGGTGTGCCGTATGACTTTCAGAGTGTCATGGCGAGGAGGCCTGAAGACACGCTGGGTGGGCATCGACCAAGGGTAGTGCCGGACTCAAATACTGGCGGGAGCGGCGGTTTGCCTCGCTCGACGTCTAGTGCACCACCGGCGCCGGTCTCGCCTCGCAGTCAAGGATTGGTCGATATTATTGCTCCGAACGGACGACCGATCGGCGAGGTGGTCGGGGAAGCTCGCTCCACAGTCCGCACCCTTCGCGGAGGCGACGAAGCTGCAAAGACCATGTTCAGACGGCTCACGGAGGGCCGAGGGGCGGTCGAGGTCGTTCCTCCTCGAGCAGACCTCCAAGTCGTTCGTCTCAATGACGGGAGCTTCATAACCTACCGTCCAACTTCCAGCAGCGGCCCACCTGCGGTTGATGTTATTATTCCTGGTTTCCCTCAGATCAGAAGGCTTCGTTTCGTTGATTAAGGAAATTAATACGAAAGATCATGAAAAAATGCTCAAGTCTCTGATCGCAACTGCACATCAAGGAGACATCAGCTTTGCTGATGTTTATCAAGCCGCAGCTGAACTATTGCCAAATAACAATGGCCCTAACATCCAAGACCTGACGATGCACTTGGTGAGCCAGTTGCTCGCCAGAGGGATGGTGCCCGTCACAAGCCCGTATGCAAGCGTACCAGGCACGCCTTGGGTCGGCGACAAGCACGATGCTAACCTCGCCAAAATCAATCAGGCATTTGCCGCGCTTGAAAATGAGCCCGGGTTTATGGATGTTTGTTGGTTCAGAGACCGGTATCGGTAGATGACTAAGGAATCTATGCCGCTGCCGCCAACTCCTCCGCCGTCACCGCCTTCTCCTCCACCTTCGCCAACTCCAGCATGAAGTCCACCACCTTCTCCTCGAAGATCGGCGCCCGCAGGTTCTCGATGGAATTCGGGTTCTTCTGGAAGAACTCCAGCACCATCTTCTCCTGGCCCGGGTACTTCTGCGCCTCGGCATACATCGCCCGGCTGATCTCGTCGTTGCCGACCTGGATGTTGTTGGTCCGGCCGATCTCGTTCAGCAGCAGCCCCAGCCGAATGCGGCGCTGGGCAATCGCACGGTAGTCCGCCTTCAGCGTCTCCTCGTCCTTGCCGGCATCGTCGCCATCCAGCTTGCCGGCCTTCATGTCGGCCTCGACGCGGTCCCAGATCGTGCCGAACTCGCTGTCCACCATTGCCTCCGGCACCTCGAAGCTGGCGCGCTCCGCCAGCGCGTCCAGCAACGCGCGCTTCACCCGCATCCGGCTCTGCTGGTCGTATTCATTCTGGATGCTGAGCGTGATCGCCTCGCGCAGCTTCTCCATCGTGTCCATGCCGACCTTCTTGGCCAACTCGTCATCCAGCTCGGGCTTGGCGTAGGTCTTCAGCGCCTTGGCGGTGATGGTGAACTGCGCGGCCTTGCCGGCCAGATCCTTGGCGCCGTATTCGGCGGGAAAGGTCACGTCCACCACCCGGGTCTCGCCCGGGCTCATGCCCTCCAGCGGCTCGGAGAAGCCGGGGATGAAGCCGCTGCCGCCGACCTCGATGGGCATGTCGGTGCCGCTGCCGCCCTGGAAGGCCTCGCCATCCACCGTGCCGACGAAATCGGCCACCAGCACCTCGCCCTTCTGCGCCGGGCGCGCCTCGGTCTCCTCCATGGTGGCCTGGCGGCGCTGGATGTTCTCCAGCGCCTTGGTGATGTCCTCCTCGGTCGCCGTCGCCTTCAGGCGCGTCAGGCTGATAGAGGAGAAGTCCGGCATCGGGATGTCGGGCAGCACCTCCACATCCATGCGGAATTCCAGGTCGGCACCGTCGGCGAAGTTCACCAGCTCTATCTTCGGCTGCACCGCCGGGCGCAGGTTGCGGTCCGTCACCACCTTGCCGGAAGCTTCCTGCACCGAAGCCTCCAGCACCTCGCCCATCACCGCCTGGCCGTAGCGCTGCTGCACCACCGACGCCGGCACCTTGCCGGGACGGAAGCCGGGAATCTTGATGTCCTTGGCCAAGGCGGCCAGCCGCTTGGATTTTTGGGCCGCGATGTCGGTGGCCGGGACCACGATGGTGTAGGCCCGCTTCAGGCCTTCGTTGGAAACTTCGGTCACGTTCATCGCGCATTACCCTGATACGAAACGGCCGGTGGTGCGGACGGAGGGACTTGAACCCCCACGGCTTGCGCCACCAGAACCTAAATCTGGCGTGTCTGCCAATTTCACCACGCCCGCGTCTCAGGTCATGGATGGGCGCGTGTAGCGGATGGGGCGAGGCGCCACAATGGCGGCGAGTTGACGAATAGTGTAATTGCACTTAATTTGCGCCATGTCCAGGCCGCCCGTCATCTGCGTCTGCCTTGAAATGAACCGCGCTGCGCGGGCGCTGACCGCGCGCTACGACGCCGCGCTGGCGCCGCATAATCTGACCTCCGGCCAGTTCTCCTTGCTCAACGCGTTGGAGCAGATGGCGCAGGGATCCATGGGCCAGCTTGCCGGGGTCATCGGGCTGGACCGGACGACGCTGACCCGCAACCTGGCGCCGATGCGCGCGGCCGGGCTGATCGGACCGGCCGCGAGCGGGGATGCCAGGCTGCGCGCCTGGCAGGCCACGGCAGCGGGGCGGGCGCGCCTGGCCGCCGCGCGCCCGGCCTGGGAGGCGGCGCATCGCGACAGCCTGAAGCGGCTGGGCCAGGCGAACTGGCCGACGCTGGCAGGGATGGCCCGTGACCTGGCGATGTGAAGATCGGCTGAAAGAGTGCAATTACACCAAAAAGGATATGCGATGAATGCCACCCACGACAAAGCCGCGCATCTCCGGCGCAACCTCTATCTGGGGCTGGCGGCCTGGGGTCTGGCGGTTGCTGCCGCTGCCGCGGGCGGGATTTATCAGGCTCTTCCCCGGCTGGCGCTCGGGCCGATCATCGTGGCCGGCATCCTCTTGCCGTTCCTCGCCTACTCTTTCTCCCCGGCTCTGCGCGCGGCGGTCGTCAGCATCGGGCTGCGACGGCTGAGCGCCTTCCAGGCCTGGCGGCCCGCCGCCACGCCGGTCTTCCTGTGGTACGGCGCGCAGGGCCTGCTGCCGCAGGAATTGGCGCAGCGCGCGGCATGGGGCGATCTGGTCGCCGCGACGCTCGGGCTCGGGGTCGCGCTGCTGCCGCCCAACCGTTGGCGCTATCTGGCGGCGCATGCGCTGGGCCTCGCGGACCTGCTCGCCGCCATCGCCACCGGCGTGGCGCTGACGCTGGCCGGCGATCCGCGCATGGCGGCCATCGGCAGCCTGCCGCTGGCGCTCATCCCGCTCTTCGGCGTGGGCGTCACCGGCGCCAGCCACCTGGTGGCCTTCGACCTGTTGCGCAGGGGCCATTGCCCTGCATGACACGCCGCGGGCTTGCGCCGTCCTCCGGGCCGGCGCATCCCGCGCGGCATGGTGGACCCAGTGCACGATCCTGGCGGACGCATCCGCCTGAAGCTGACGGCCGACACGCGCTCCGCCGCGTCCTTTTCCCCCTGCCGGCGTTGGCGCACCTGGCTGGAGCGCCGATGGGACGCCCTGCCGATCGGCGCCGGCCGCCACGCCGCCTTCATTGGCATGAACCCCAGCACCGCCGACGAGGCAGTGGACGATCCGACCGTGCAAGGCTGCATGGCGCGGGCCCGCGCCTGGGGCTACGGCGCCGCGGTCATGCTCAACGCCTTCGCCTACCGCGCCACGGACAAGCTGCGACTGCTGGAGGTGGACGACCCCATAGGCCCGAACAACGACGCAGACATTCTGCGCCTGAGCACCGCCGCGGGCGTAGTGGTGGTCGCTTGGGGTCAGCCCCCGAAAGCACTGCGGACGCGCGGCCCGGCGCTGGCTGGCATGCTTCGCGGCGCCGGGATCGTGCCGAAGTGCTTCGCCATCAACGCGGACGGCAGCCCGAAGCATCCACTCTACGTACGGCGCGACGCGAAGCTCATCCCGTTTCCCTGAAAGGGCTGGCAATCTACATGTAACATGCTATCGGTGGCTTATGCTCGGCACCATCATCTTCGACCTCCTCACTGCCCTTTTGGATTCCTGGACGGTGTGGGACCGTGCGGCAGGCGGCGAGGAACCCGGGCGCCGCTGGCGCGCCCGCTACCTCGCGCTGACCTATGGCTGCGGCGCCTACCGGCCGTACGAGACTCTGGTCGCCGAGGCGGCGGCCGACACCGGAATGGCCCCGGCAGCCCCAGCCGCGTTGAACGCGGCGTGGGATCTGGTGCAACCCTGGCCCGAAGTGCCAGGCGTGCTGGCCGGGTTGCGCGCGCGCGGCCTGCGGCTGGGGGTCGCGACCAACTGCTCGGCCGAGCTCGGCCGGCGCGCCGCCGCGCGGTGCGGCGTACCCTTCGACGCCATCGTTACCGCGGAGGAGGCCGGCTTCTATAAGCCGCGGCCCGAGCCCTACGAAGCCGTGCTGAAGGCATTGGGCTGCCTGCCGGCAGACGCCCTTTTCGTCGCCGGCTCTTCCGCCGACGTGCCGGGCGCCGCCGCGGTGGGGATGCCGGTGGTCTGGCACAACCGCGTCGGCTTGCCGCCCATCCCGGGCGCCGTTGCGCCGCTGCGGGAAGCCCGCACCCTGAACGAAGCCCTGGAGGGTCTGGCATGATCCG
>CAXTJY010000052.1:5502-6319 GCA_964244395.1 uncultured Rhodovarius sp. | reverse complement strand
TGCCCATGCTGGCCGCCCCCGCACTGGCGCAGGCCTGGCCAACCCGGCCGGTCCGGCTGGTGGTGCCCTTCGCGCCCGGCGGGCCGTCCGACGCGCTGGCGCGCAGCTTCGCCGAGCAGCTCTCGCGCATTCTGGGTCAGCCGATGCCGGTGGAGAACCGCTCGGGCGCCGGCAGCACGGTGGGCTCCGAGACGGTGGCCCGCGCCGCACCCGACGGCTACACCTTGCTGTTCAACAACGTCAGCCAGGCGACGAACCAAGCCTTCTTCCGCCGCCTCGCCTTCGATCCGCTGGCCGACTTCGCCCCGGTGGCGCTGCTGGCGGAAAGCCCGGTGATCCTGCTCGGGGCGCCGAACCTACCACAGCGCGATTTGGCGGAGTTTCTCGGGGCAGTGCGTAACGCGCCGGGCCGCTACGATTACGGCAGCGCCGGAAACGGCACCGCCGCGCATCTGGCCGTCGCCAACCTGCTGTCGGCAGCGGGGCTGCGGATGACGCACATCCCGTATCGCGGTGTCGCGCTGGCGATCAACGACCTGATGGCCGGCAGCATCGCCCTGGTGGGCGACACCGCGACCACCGGCCTCGCACAGGCCCGGGGCGGCGCGCTGCGGGCCTTTGCGGTGACGTCCGAGGCCAGGCTGCCGCAGGCACCAGACATTCCCACCGTTCGCGAATCCGGCTTCCCCGGCCTGTCCGACTACGCGATGGCCTCCTGGAATGTGCTGCTGGCGCCGGCGGGCACGCCGCCGGCGGTCGTTGCCCGCCTGAACGCCGCGGTGCGCGAGGCCAAGGCGGAGACCGCCTTCGCCACGCG
>CAXTJY010000052.1:0-5492 GCA_964244395.1 uncultured Rhodovarius sp. | reverse complement strand
TCGCCCTGGGCAATACGGCCATGCCGGATGCGCCGCCGGAGGGCGTGGCCGCTTTCCTCGCCGCCGAGCAGGCGCGCTGGGGCCGGGTGCTGCGCGACGCCGGCATCCAGCCGGAATGAAGCCCATCGCCGCCGGCCGGCTGGTGGACGGCGCGACGGCAAGGCTACGCGAGGCCATCCTGTCCGGCGAGATCGCCGCCGGTGATCAGCTCTCCGTGCCTGCGCTCTCCGCCCGGCTGGGCATTTCCCGCTCGCCGGTGCGGGAGGCTGTGCTGGCGATGGCGGCCGAAGGGCTGGCGGTGGAGCGGCCGCGACGCGGCGTGGTGGCAGTGGAGTTCGGGCCCGAGGATGCCGACGCGGTGCATGAAGTGCGCGGCCCGTTGGAAGGTTTGGCAGCCCGGCTCGCAGCTACAAGGATCACCCCGGCCGCCCTCGCGGGGCTGCGTGCCATTCTGGCCCGCCAGGCGGCTGCCGTGGCCTCCGGTGACGATGCCAGCAGCTTCGCCGCCAATGCGCTGTTCCACGCGGCGATCGCGGCGGCCGCCGGCAATCCGGAATTGCCCCGCCTGTTGGGTACGCTGGAAGGCCGGATGGCGTTGGCCCTGCGCCGCGCCGCCGCCCGACCGGACCACCGGGCCGCGGCGCTGGCCGAGCACCAGCGGGTATTGGAGGCGCTGGAGCGCCGAGACGGCGACGCCGCCGAGGCGGCGATGCGCGGCCATCTGGCGGATACCCGCGCGCGGCTACGGGCACGCACTCCTTGAGCGGCGGCCAGCATCGTGCACTCCCGCTCTCTGCTGCTCCCGTAAATGTTAATGGAGAGTTTCCATTGATGGGGTGTTGAAGTGCGCCGGACCCGACCGTCGTGCCGCACTTACTCAGAAGGAAGAACGCCGAAATGGCCGTCACCACGACCTACAGCTTCGTCAATGTCACCGGTGAATTCGGGGTCAACGGCACAACCGCGGGATCGCAGACCGCGTCTGCGCTGGCGCGCCGGCTCGATGGCAACCTGTTCATCGCTTTTCAGACAGACGAGGTGGCACCCCCGAGCCAGAACGTGCTGGCCCGCATCGCCTCGCCGACGGGCATCCTAAGCGCTGCGGATTTCTCTGTGCAGAGTGGCCTGGGCGACCTGGAAACTGTGCCGAAGCTTGCTGTGATGAACAACAGCGCCGTGGTGGCAGTGTACACCGACAACTTCGCCGCTGGCTCGACAGGCGGCACTTCCACCGTCTTCCGGATTTTCAACGGCACCACCGGCCAGGCGCCGATCGTCTTTGAGAACGAGTCGGATGATCAGACCGCGCCAGCCATCGCCCCGCTGGGTGGCGGCTTCGTCATCGCCCATCTCGACCAATTCTCCGGCAGCGCCGTCTTCAACAGCGTCAGCGTGCAACGCTACAACGCCGATGGCACGACCGATGGAGGCCAGATCAACGTCGCTGATTCGGCGAACGGATCGCCCTTCCGCACACCCACCATCGCGGCGCTGGCAGATGGGGGTTTCGTCGTCGTCTGGACTGGGGATGTGACGGCCGGCGTTGGCGAGAATTATGACGTGTTCGCACAGCGCTACACCGCCGCAGGCCTCACGAACGGTGCGCTGATCACTATCAACGACGAGGCGGACAACCAGTCGAACCCTACCGTAGTGGCCCTGGCCAGCGGGGGCTTCGCCGTGGCGTGGGAGGATGAGGAGAACGGCGGGACGGCCAACGGAAACATCGACATCAGAACGGTCGATGCAGTGGGTGCGCTTGGCGCACTGCAGACCATTTCCAGGGGCGGGCGCCAGGAAAGGCCGTCCATCGCTGCCCTGGGCGACCTGTTCGTGATCACCTACGCCACGGACGAGAATGGCAACCAGGACATCCTGGCCACCGCGGCGAGCAGCACGGCGTTGCTGGCTAACTACAATCTCGAGATCGACGCGACCGCGCAGACCCAACCCGCCAGTGTCGCCCTGTTCAACGGTGCCTTCGCCACGAGCTGGACCGATGCGACCGGCGACGGCAGCGGCACTCGCATCTCGGCGCAGACCGATCGGCTGGGCCGTACCAGCGTCGGCGACGGGGATTCCGACAGCATCATCGGTGACGATCTTTCGGACACGGTGGATGGCGGCAACGGCATCGATACGATCGACGGCGGGGCCGGCGACGATTTGCTGCAGGGCGGCCTGAGCTCCGACAGCATCAGTGGCGGCGCCGGCAACGACATGGTCTACAGCATGACCGCGGCCGACCCCATCGGTTCCGGCGTGGGCGACACCCTGAATGGTGGCCTGGGCGACGACACGCTGATCGGCTCGAGCGGCAGCGACATCATCTCCGGCGATGATGGCAGCGACGTCATCGATGGCGGCCTTGGCAGTGACACGCTGCAAGGCGGCCTGAACGCCGACACCATCAATGGCGGCGGCGGCAACGACCTGATCTTCGCGAACGTCCAGGCCGACCCGGCGGGATCCAGCGTGGGGGACGTGCTGGCGGGCGATGCCGGGAACGACACCATCACCGGCTCGGGCGGCGCGGACCTGCTTTTCGGCGGCGTGGGCAATGACAGCCTCGTCGGAGGAGGCGTCAACGACGTCCTCTACGGCGACGCCGGCAACGACACCATGCTGGGCGGTGCCGGCGAGGACCAGTATGTCGTGGACGACGTCGGCGATGTGGTGACTGAATTGGGCGCCGAGGGCACTGCAGACACGGCCTATGTCGGGGTCAATGGCTGGGCTGGCTTCGCCAACATCGAAATCATCCGGCTCTTCGGCACCGCCAGCAGCGTGGCCGGCAGCGACGGCGCCGAGCAGATCGTCGCCAATGGCGGCCTCGCCGGCGGCAGCACCCTCGCCGGTCTCGGCGGCACCGATGTTCTGTGGGGCTCGGCTTTCGGCGATGTGCTGGACGGCGGCGGTGGGTCCGACACCATTCGCGGCGGTGCCGGGGCGGATACGATGTATGGCGGCGATGGGCCCGACGTCTATGTCATCGAGGATCTCGGCGACCAGATGATCGAGACGCCGGGCGGCGGCTACGACACCGCCTACGTGTCGGTGAGCGGCTATGTCATGCCGTCATCCGGCGGCGCCTTCGGCGCTTTCATCGAGGTAGCCTATCTGTCCGGCGCGGCGAATTATCTGAACGGTTCCAGCTCCGGCGAAAACCTGGTCGCCAATCCCAATTTCGGCAGCGTCCTGGTCGGCTTCGGCGGCAACGATGTCCTCTACGGCTCCGCCTTCGGTGACAGCTTCACCGGCGGCACGGCGGACGACATCATCTACAGCGGCGGCGGCGCGGATGCGATCCGCTTCATCGAGAGCAACTGGGGCTTCGATCAGGTGTCCGATTTCACGCCGGCGGCGGGAGACCGGCTGGTCTTTTCGGCCGCCTCGGGCGTCACCTCCTTCGGCCAACTGGCGGTGATCAACAACGGGGTCAACACCCAGCTTAGCTTCGGCGGCAACAGCGTCCTGCTTTACAACTACATAGGCTTCAACGCTGGCGATGTGCAGTTCATCGCCTGACTGCTTCTGGCCCAACGGGCGGTCCGCCCGCCAGGTCTTTTCCGCTTACGGTCGCAACTGGTCTCTAAGCCAGCAGGCTCAGCAACTGGCCCAGCGCCTTGTCGAGCTGGGGCGAATTGCCGAGCGAACGGCGCAGCTCCGTGGCCAGCAGCGCCGCGGCCTCTGCCGGTTCCAGTCGATCATGGGCCCGTTCGGCTGAGGGAGCGGCCGACGCCGGTGGGACGCCGCGCCCAACGGTGCGCATCGGGGGTTCAGCGAGGGTGGGAGTGCCGATCATGTCCATCTCTCCCTCAACCGCGCACATAGAAGAAGATGGCGAAAGGCAGTGCCGCCCAGACGCAGAACAGGAGGTAGTCAAAGGCCCGCAGGCGGTCCTGCTCGGGCTGGGGGTGGGTTGCGATCTTCATGGCATCGGCTCCTTGACGGGTGGCTCGAAGCCTGCCTTTCAAGTCGCGTGCCAAGGGTTTCTCGCGTTTTGCGAGGCACCGTGCGTCGCGGCGTGCCGCCTTGCCGCCGACTCCTTCCCATGGTCTACGCTTCGCCGATGAATAGAACGCAGCGTGAACATGGTGAGTGATCTCTTCGGCGGCAAACCGCCACCGCAGAAGCCCGGCGCCGCCTACAACGCGGCCGATATCGAGGTGCTGGAAGGGCTGGAACCGGTGCGTCGTCGCCCCGGCATGTATATTGGTGGCACCGACGATAACGCGCTGCATCACCTAGCCGCCGAAATCATCGACAACGCCATGGACGAGGCAGTGGCCGGCCATGCCGACCTTATCCATGTGACACTGGAGACCAACAATTTCCTTACGGTGCGGGACAACGGGCGCGGCATCCCGGTCGATCCGCACCCTAAATTTCCCAAGCAGTCCGCGCTGGAAGTCATCCTCACCACGCTGCATTCCGGCGGCAAATTCTCCGGCAAATCCTACGAGACCTCGGGCGGCCTGCATGGCGTAGGCTCATCGGTGGTGAACGCGCTCTCCGCCCTGATGGAAGTGGAGGTGGCGCGTGACCGGGTGCTTTGGGTTCAGAGCTATTCCCAGGGCAAGCCGCTGACCAAGTTGAAGAACGCTGGCGCCGTTCAGAACCGGCGGGGCACGCAGATACGATTCCAGCCCGACCCCGAAATCTTTGGCAAGCAGCTCTTCAGCGCGGCGCGGCTGTATCGGCTGTGCCGCTCCAAGGCCTATCTCTACAAGGGCGTGGAAATCCGCTGGGCCTGCGACCCCGCCCTGCTGAAAGCGGGCGACGAGACGCCGGCGCAAGGCGTGCTGCACTTCCCAGGCGGCCTCTCTGACTTCCTGGCTGTGGCGGTGGAAAAGCGCGAGATGGTGGTGCCGGCTCCCTGGGCTGGTGAGGGCAGTTTCCCCGACGGTGCAGGCCGGCTGGAATGGGCCATCACCTGGCTGGACCATGGTGATGGCTTCCAGAACACCTATGCCAACACCATCCCCACGCCGCAGGGCGGCACGCATGAAGCCGGGCTGCGGGCGGCGTTGACCAAAGGGCTGCGTGCCTATGGCGAATTGAAGAAGGAAAAGCGTGCCGCCACGGTCACCGCGGAGGATATCCTGGGCGGCATGGCGGGCATGCTGTCGGTGTTCGTGCGCGAGCCGCAATTCCAGGGCCAGACCAAGGATCGCCTCACCAGCCCGGAGGCGGCCCGCCTGGTCGAAGCGGCGCTGCGCGATCATTTCGACCACTGGCTGACCGGCGACCCCGGCACCGCCGACAACCTGCTGGCCTTCTGCATCGAACGTGCCGAAGACAGGCTGCGACGGCGCGAGCAGAAGGAAACGCCGCGTAAATCCGCCACCCGCAAACTGCGGCTGCCCGGCAAACTGTCGGACTGCTCGCGCGAGGGGGTGGACGGCACCGAACTTTTCCTGGTGGAAGGCGACAGCGCCGGCGGCAGCGCCAAGCAGGCGCGCGACCGCGAGACGCAAGCGGTGCTGCCC
>CAXTJY010000051.1:6456-11955 GCA_964244395.1 uncultured Rhodovarius sp. | reverse complement strand
GCTGACGATCGACGCCGAGATGAACGTCATCGCCTGCGAAGCGTCCAGCGACTTCACCCCCTACGCCATCTGCCCGGCCGCGGCGCCGGCGTTCGGCGCGCTGGCCGGGCTGAAGATCGGGCCCGGCTTCAACAAGGCGGTGAACGAGCGCGTCGGTGGCACCAAAGGCTGCACCCACCTGCGCGAGGTGCTGGCCCAGATGGCGACGGTGGCGTTCCAGACGCTGTATCCCATCCGCGCCCGCATGGCGCGGGAAGCCCGCGCCAACCGCGACGTCGCCGGCGAACCGCCCACCGTGCCCGGCAGGAAGCCCGCATTGCTCGGCACCTGCCACGCCTACGCGCCGAACAGCCCGGTCGTGAAGGCCCGCTGGCCTGAATGGGCGGAGGACTGATCGGCGCTGCGGGGGGGGGGCGCGGGTGACCCGGGGAAAGGCTTTGCCTCTCCCCGTACCCCTCTCCACCAGGGGCGACCCGCCCCTTGACCGTGGATAAGTTGGGGAGTGAGGGGAGGGGGCCGGTGGGACCCTGTTCAATACGTGCACCTGCCCCCTCCCTCACTCCCCAACCTCCTGGGGTGCAGGGGCCTTTCGGCCCGTGCTGGGTGGGGGTATCGGGGGAGGGCAAAGCCTTTCCCCGGGCCACAAGCACCACCCCCGCCCAGCACGGAGCCCCCATGAACCTCGACCTTTGGCTAGACGACGCCGCCGCCATGCTGGCGGCGACCCGGGCGTTGCAGCTGGGCCCGGCGATGGATGTGGCCATTGCGGCCACGGCCGGGGCGTTGCGGGCCGGGCGGCCTTTGCTGGTCTGCGGCAATGGCGGCTCGGCCGCAGATGCGCAGCACATCGTGGGTGAGATGGTGGGCCGTTTCCTGAAGGAGCGGCGGGCGTTGCGGGCGATCTGCCTCTCCTCCAACGCCGCCGTCCTGACCGCCTGGGCCAACGACTACAGCTACGACACGGTGTTCTCCCGCCAGGTCGAGGCCTATGCCGAGCCCGGCGGCGTGCTGCTCGGCCTGTCCACCTCCGGCAACTCGAAGAACGTCGTCAATGCGCTGCAGGCGGCGCGTGATGCGGGCATGGTCACCATCGGCATGACAGGCGAGGGCGGCGGCGCCATGGCGCCGCTGTGCGATCATCTCTTCGCCGTGCCCAGCCGTTCCACCCCCGCGATCCAGCAGGTGCATCTGTGCCTGTATCATTGCTACTGCGCGGGCGTGGAGGCGGCGCTGGCGTGATCCGCCAGGCGGCCCTTCTGGTCGGCGGCCGGGGCACCCGCCTCGGCGCGCTCACCGAGGCCATGCCCAAGCCGATGGCGCCGGTCGCCGGCCGGCCCTTCCTGGATTGGCAGATCGAGGAAGTGGCGCGGCACGGCTTCGAGCGCATCACCCTGCTGGCCGGCTATAAGGCCGAACAGATCGCGGCGCGCTACGGCGGGCAGACCGTGCGCGGCGCCGCGCTGGAGGTCCTGGTGGAGCCGGAGCCGCTCGGCACCGCGGGTGCGCTGCGCCTGTTCCGCGACAGTCTGGATCCGCGTTTCCTGCTGCTGAACGGCGACACGATGTTCCCGACCAACCTGCTCGACCTGCCGCTGCATGCCGCCGGCGCAATCGCGACGCTGGGGCTCCGCCGCACCGCGCCGGGCGGCCGCTACGGCACCGTCGAGCTGGCGCCCGATGGCGCCGTACAAGGCTTCCTGGCCCGTTCGCCGGACCGCGACGGGCCGATCAATGGCGGCATTTACGCGTTGGACGCGGCCGTGGTGGACTGGATCGGCGAGGGCCAGGTCTCGCTCGAATCCGATGTTTTCCCCAGGCTGGCCGAGGCTGGGCGGCTGCGCGGCGCGCTGTACGACGCGCCGTTCATCGACATCGGCATCCCGGAAGACCTCGCCCGGGCGCAGCACGAAATCCCCGATATGGCGCGCCGGCCGGCCGCGTTCCTCGACCGCGACGGCGTGCTGATCGAGGATACCGGCTACCCGCACCGGCCGGAGGAGGCTCGCTGGCTGCCCGGCGCCGCCGCCGCGGTGAAGGCGCTGAACGACGCCGGCTACCTCGTCTTCGTCGTCACCAACCAGGCGGGGGTCGGGCGCGGCTACTACGCCGAGGCGCAGGTCGGCGTGATGCACCGCTGGATGGCCGACGTCCTGGCCGGGCAGGGCGCGCATGTGGACGCCTTCGAATATTGCCCGCACCACCCGGAGGCGGCGCTGCCGGAATACCGTCAGGCCTCGCGCCGCCGAAAGCCGGAGCCAGGGATGATCGAGGACCTGCTGGCCTGCTGGTCGGTCGACGTCGCGCGGTCCTTCCTGGTGGGGGACCGGGAGACCGACCTGCAGGCGGCCACCGCCGCGGGGCTGCCTGGGCACCTTTTTCCCGGCGGCAACTTGCACGAATTCATCGCCGGTCTCACGGGCTGAAAGCCCCACCGCCGCTGTCCCGCCGGGTTGCCCACCCGTGTCATCCGGCCTATGGCCAGCCGCAACTCGAGGCTGAGGGGAAAGCATGCGGATTCTTGTCACGGGCGGCGCCGGATATATCGGCGGCATGCTGGTGCCTGCACTGCTGGGCCGCGGCCACCAAGTGACGGTGCTGGACACCTTCGCTTCAGGCGACACCTTCCTCGCCACCTCCTGCGCCGACGAGAATTTCGACACGGTGCGGGGGGATACCCGCGACATGCGGGTGGTCGAGCCGCTGATGGCCAAGCACGACGTCATCATCCCGCTGGCCGCGCTGGTCGGCGCGCCGCTGTGCGCGCGGGACCAGATCGGCGCCACAAGCCTGAATCGCGACGCGGTGCTGGACATCGCCAAGCGGGTCGGCGGCGATCAGCGGCTGATCTTTCCAACCACCAACAGCGGCTACGGCGTGGGCGAGGGCAACGCCCCTTGCACCGAGGATTCGCCGCTTCGCCCGGTCTCGTTGTACGGCACGACCAAGGTCGAGGCGGAGAAGGCGGTGCTGGATTCCGGGCGCGGCATCACCTTGCGGCTGGCCACCGTCTTTGGCATGGCGCCGCGGATGCGGCTCGACCTGCTGGTCAACGACTTTACCTGGCGCGCGGTGAACGACCGCGCCGTGGTGCTGTTCGAGGCGCATTTCCGCCGCAACTTCATTCATGTGCGGGACGTGGTGAAGGCTTTCATCCACGCCCTGGAGAATTACGACACGATGCGCGGCGAGCCGTTCAATGTCGGCCTTTCCGAAGCCAACCTGTCCAAGGCGCAGTTGTGCGAGCGGATCGCCCGCCACGTGCCCGGCTTCACCTATCTGGAGGCCCCGGTCGGCGAAGACCCGGACAAGCGCGACTACATCGTCAGCAACGACAAGCTGGAGGCCACCGGCTGGGTGCCGGACCACAGCCTGGATGCCGGCATCCGTGAACTGATCAAGGGCTACCGCACGCTTCGCAACGGCCGCTTCGCCAATGTCTGAGCGCACCGTCCCGGTGCACGGGTCTGAGCGCACCGTCCCGGTGCACGGGTCTGAGCTGGCTGTCCCGGCCCCCGGGCAGATGCTGGACATGGGTTGCCGCTGCTGCGGCCGGCGCGACGTCGAGCTGGTGCTCGACCTGGGCGACCAGCCGCACTGCAACCGCCTGGTGCGGCCCGACATGCCGGCGGGCGCCGACCCGGCCTACCCGCTGCGCGTGGGCTTCTGCCGGGCCTGCACGATGGTGCAGATCGATCACACCATCCCGAAGGAGAACATGTTCTCCGACTACCCGTATGTCTCGGGCACGACCAAGACGCTACCGGCGCATTTCGCCGAGACCTCGGCCCGCATCGCCGCCGCGCATGGGGTGAAGCCGGGCGATCTGGTGGTCGATATCGGCAGCAATGACGGCACCTGGCTGAAGCAGTGGGCGCCGTTCGAGACCCGCGTGCTGGGCGTCGAAGCGGCCGAGAACGTGGCCGACATCGCCATCGCCGCGGGCGTGCCGACCTGGAACCGCTTCTTCAACGAGGAAAGCTGCCGCGACATCCTGGCCGAGCACGGGCCGGCCAAGGTCATCACCGCGTCGGGCGTGTTCTTCCACCTGGAGGAGCTGCATTCCGTGGTGAAGGGCATCGCGTTGCTGCTGGCGGAGGATGGCGTCTTCGTCGTGCAGGCGATCTACCTCGGCGGCATGGTGGAGAACACCGCCTTCGATCAGGTCTATCACGAGCACCTCTGCTACTACACGCTGAAGTCGCTGAGCGCCTTGCTGGAGCAGCATGGGCTGGAGGTGTTCGAGGCCGATCTGGTGAACATCCACGGCGGCTCGATCGAGGCGCATGTCGGCCGCAAGGGTGTCCGCCCGGTGAGCGAGAGCGTCCGCAAGATGCAGGCCCATGAGATGGAGCGCGGCTACGGCGAGATCGACACCTACCGCAAGCTGGCCGGCCATGTGGTGAGCCTCCGGGCCCGGCTGGTGGCGCTGCTTGAAGAATATCGTGCAGCCGGGAAGTCGGTCTGGGCCTATGGCGCGCCGGCCAAGGGGGCCACGCTGCTCAACAGCTTCGGCATCGGGCCGGATCTGGTGCAGAAGGCGGTGGAGCGCAACCCGATGAAGGTCGGCCTCGCCATCCCCGGCGTGCGCATCCCCATCCTGGAGGAGGATGGCCAGGCGCCCGGTGCCTATCTCGTGCTGGCCTGGAACTTCATCGATGAGTTCCTGAAGAACCCCGCGAACATCGCCTACATGGAAGGCGGCGGCGAGTTCATCGTGCCGATCCCCAAGGTCGCGGTGGTCGGCCGCGGCGGCACGCGCTACCCGTGAGCTTCCTGGCGCAGGCCGGGCGGGCGCGTCGGCCAGGCGTGGTGCGCCGGTGACCACGCTCCCTGAAGCCGTGGTGCTGTTCGGCGCCGGCGGCTTCATCGGCCGCAACATCGTCGATGCGCTCCGCGGGCGCGTGCATCTCGTGGGCGTCACCACCACCGGCTCGCCTGTCGCCGGCTGTGACGTGACCTCACCCGTGGACCGGCTGGAGCAGGCCGCGCCGCTTCCGGCCCGAACCGCCATCATCAACGTCGCCGCCAGGCGCTACGTCGCCAGCCGCTTCGCCGCCGAGCAGGCCGACATCCTGGCCGCTAACTTGGCGGTGACCGAGGCGGTGTATCGCTTCGCCATGGCCCGCGGCATCACCGAGGTGCGCGCGGCCAGCAGCGCCGCCGTCTATCCCGCCGATTGGGCGGTGCTGGACGACACCCGCCCGCTGGACCTCAACGCCTGGCCGCATCTGGGCGAGGCCGCCTATGGCTGGTCGAAGCGCTGGGCCGAGATCGCCGCCGAGCTGTGGAGCCGCCGCGCCGGCATCAGCACCATCAGCCTGCGCCTGTCCAACCCCTACGGCCCGCACGACACGCTGGATGAGGCGGAGGCGCATGTGGCCACCGCCTTCGTCATCCGCCGCTATGTGCACCGCATGGTCCAAGCCATGCGCGTCTTCGCCGGCATCCGGATCGAGGTGCGCGGCCGCGAGCGTTTGCCCTCCGGCGCCTTCATCATCG
>CAXTJY010000051.1:4104-6446 GCA_964244395.1 uncultured Rhodovarius sp. | reverse complement strand
CAGGGCGAGGGGCCGTTCGCGGTGCGCGGCGACCCGGATGCGGAGCGCGACTTCGTCTTCGCCGGCGACGTGGCCGCGGCCTTCGTGGAGTCGCTGAGCCTGACAGGCGTGACCCAGGCGCTGAATTGCGCCCAGGGCCACACCACGCGGGTGCGCGAGCTGGCCAGCGCCGCCATGTGCGCGGCAGGGCAGGACCGGCCGCTGGCGCTGACGCCGCCACCGCCCGGCGGCTTCCAGGGTGTGAAGGTGCGCCGCGCCACCGGCGGCGGGCTGCACAAGCTGCTGCCCGGCCTGGCACCCTTCCGCGGCCTGGATGAGGGCCTGCGCCTGACCATGGACTGGTATCGCGATGCCCTGCGCCGCTGAATCCGGCATTGGTCCCGCCACCCCTGGCGTCATGGCCAGCCGGCCTTTCGTCGAGGCCAGCCGGCCTCTCGTCATGGCCGGGCTTGACCCGGCCATCTCTCGCAGGACACAGCACCCACTTTCAGGAGATGCCCGGGTCCAGCCCGGGCACGACGAATGACGGCCGGCCACCCTTACCCCGACAGCCCCACCATCATCCTGGGCAGCGACGGCTTCATCGGCCGCAACCTGGTCGAATACTGGCGGGGCCGGGGCTGGCCGGCGCATGGCATAGGCCGCGCCGCCGGCGACCTGACACAGGCCCCGAACGTCCAGGCCGCCTTCGCCGGCGCGCCAAAGGCCGGGCGCATCCTCCACGCCGTCACCAAGCAACGCACGGGGCAGATCCAGTACCAGATCCAGGGCGAGTTGCTGCGCGACAACGCCGCCATCCATCTCAACGTGCTAGAAGCCTGGCGCACCCATCAGCCGCAGGCCAAGCTGATCACCCTCGGCTCCTCCTGCGTCTATCCCGAAAGCCCGGCGCCGCTGCCGGAAGAGGCCTTCCACACCGGCCAGCCACATCCCTCCGTGCGCGGCTATGCGCTGGCGAAAGAGATGCTGGCCATCGGGCAGGAAAGCTACGGCACCCAATACGGCCTGGCCTGGCTGCACTGCATCCTCGCCACCGTCTATGGTCCGCATGCGCACACCGAAGCGCATCGCAGCCACTTCATGGCCGCCCTGATCGCCCGCGCCGCTGCCGCGAAGGCCGCTGGCGCCACCGAATTCGAAGTCTGGGGCAGCCCGGAGACGGTGCGTGACCTGCTCTTCGTCACCGACCAGATTGAGGCCATCATCGCGGCGGACGCGGCTTTCGAGAATCGCATCGTCAACGTCACCTCCAACCAGCCCGTCACCATCGGCGCCTGCGCCCGCGGTGTGCTGGCCGCGCTGAATTGGGACGTGCCCATGGTCAGCCCGCCCGGCAGCTTCCAGGGCGCCGGCTACAAGAGCCTGGATTCCACCCGCTTCCTGTCCGCTTCCGGCTGGCAGCCCCGCATTTCACTCGAAGAGGGCGTGCGGTTGTCGCTCGCAACCCTGCCATGATGATCGTTTCCCGTACCCCGCTGCGCGTCTCCTTCTTCGGCGGCGGCACCGACTACCCGGACTACTTCAACCGCGGGCGCGGTGCCGTGGTCGGCATGGCGATCGACAAGTATGTGTACATCTCGGCGCTGCGGCTGACCGCCAGCCTCGATTATCGCTACAAGCTCTCCTACTCGAAGGTCGAGATGGTGACCGTGCTGGACGACATCCAGCACCCCGTGGTGCGCGAGGTCATCCGCCACGCCGCGCTGACCGACGCGCTGGACATGTCGATCATGGCCGACCTGCCGGCCCGCTCCGGCCTTGGCTCCTCCTCCTCTTTCACCGTGGGCTTCCTCAACCTGGTCGCGGCGCTGCAGAAGCGGCAGATGACCAAGCTGGACCTGGCGCGTCAGGCGGTGTTCGTGGAGCGCGAGCTGCTGCACGAGAATGTCGGCGTGCAGGACCAGTACCATGCCGCCTTCGGCGGCCTGAATCGCTTCGACTTCCTGGGCGCCCGCACCCGCATCACCCCGGTGCAGATGACAGCGCCATGCCAGGCGGCGCTGACCACCAGCCTGTTCCTGGTCTACACCGGCGTCACCCGCTTCGCGTCGGACACGTTGAACGAGCAGATGGCGAAGACCCGATCCGGCGCGTCGGACGCCGATTTGTCGCATCTACTGGCGCTGACCGACCAGGCGGTGGACGTGCTGGAAGGCGAGGACCCCGAGACCATGCTGCGCGACTTCGGCGCCATGCTGCATGAAGGGTGGGAGACCAAGAAGCGGCTCTCCTCCAAGGTCTCCAGCCCGGATATCGATGCGCTGTATGACGCGGCCCGCGCCGCGGGCGCGCTGGGCGGCAAGCTGTGCGGCGCCGGCGCCGGCGGCTTCCTGTTGATGCTG
>CAXTJY010000051.1:797-4094 GCA_964244395.1 uncultured Rhodovarius sp. | reverse complement strand
CGATGCGGGTCTGGGGCTCTATCGCGTTCATTGCGACCACGATGTTCGGCGGCGTCATGATCGGCATTTACGGAGGCGCCATGGTGCTGCCGGCAATGGCCGGCGGCTTCCTGTTGATGCTGGTGCCGCCGGACCGTCAGGCCGGGTTCCTGGCGGCGCTGCCGGCGGTGAACATCACCCCGATCGGGCTCGACACCCTGGGCGCGACGATCCTTACAAGCTGATCGGGCGCATCGCGCCATGCGGCGCGTGTGGCTTGTCGCCGTGCGGCGTCTCGGCGTCGGCCAGCTGATCCGACCCGGCCCCATTCGACCGATACCGCGCGGCACGGTTATCACCCGGCTTCGGGCCAGCGGGGGCTTCGCCCGGCGCGCCGGGTTGGGAGCCGTGCGGCACAGGCGGGTGCCGCGTCTGGGCAAGAGTGACTTCCCGCTGCTGCGCCGCTACGGCGGTAGCGGGGCGGGGTGGGCGTCCCTCAGCCGGCCGCGCAAGCTGCGCCACCGCTTCCCGCCGATGCTCCTCGGCGCGCCCGATCAGCCCCTCGATTTCCTCCTCCAGCTCCTCGAACGCCTCGGGGACCGGAAGTTCCTCCAGCTCGGGCGGCGGCTCGAAGGCCAACAGGTGGCGGGCCAGCGCCAGTTGCAGCCGGCTCTTGCCCAGGGCACCGAGTACGGCCTCATGCAAGGTGGGATGCGCGCGGGGCGGCGCATGCTCCGGCAGCCGTGGCGGCGCCCGCCACCCGGCCGGTTCTCTTTCTTCCAGGTCGTCCCAATGGGACGAAGTGGGGCCGTCGCCGACGAGCTCCGCCGTCAGCTCGCCGGCAAGTGCATCCATCTCGTCCAGGCCGGGCTCCAACACCTCGTCCCAACCGAACTCCGTCAGCTCGGCTTCCTCGTCCTGCGTGGCTTCCAGCTCCTCGTCATCCAGCAACGCCTCCGGGTCGGGCGGCAGGTCCGCCAGTAATTCAGTGGCGCCGCGCGCCGCCGCCGCGGCGCGAATCTGCGCCACCAGCGAGGTTTCCAGCGCGAGCAATTCCGCCTCGGTCCCCTCGCCGCGCTCCGGCAGGTCCAGCGTCTCCGTATAGGCCTGGAACACCCGGCGATAATCCAGCGCCCCGGCCAGGGCGCGCCCGGCCTGGCCGATCCGCGCTGCCCGCTCCCGATCCGATAGCAGGCGCACGATGCGGCCGGGCCACTGCATCATGTCCGCCTCGACCAGGCAGTGCACGCCGTTCATCACCGCCAGCCCGCGGAAGGCGACCGGCGTGCCCAGCACCGGCACCCCCGCGGCCATCGCTTCCACTGTCTTGAGCGAACTGCCCGAGCCGCTTTCCAGCGGCACCAGCACCACCGCGGCGGCGCGATACAGCGCGATCAGCGCCGCTTCCTCCACCACGCCCAGGGCGCGGAAGTTCCTCGCCTCCATCGGCTCCATGCAGCCGCCCGCAACGATGAAGCCGATGCCCGGGCACAGCCGCGCCAGCCGGCGCATATGCCCCGCCGCCACAATGTTGGGGGTGAAGCGGCTGCCGACGAAGATAGCCAGCGGCCCGGTCGGCAGCGACAGGCCGTACGCCTCCTCCAGCACCCGCCGGGCATCCACCGGCAGGCTGACCTGGCTGCGCACCAGATCGACCGGGTTCGGCACGATGCGCGACGCGACGCCCTCGGCCGCGAACACCGCATGGTCGGCCTCCGACACCGTGAAGGCATGCGGCGCATCGCGCAGCGCCGCCACCTCCCGGTCCAGCGTCAGCCTGCGCACGACGGCCGAGTTGCGCACCTGGGCGCTCAGCACGTCGTACTGGGACAGGATGACCGGCTTGCGGTGACGCCGCGCCGCGGCCAGCACCATCGGCGCGTGGAAGCTGTACTCCAGCAGCACGGCGTCCGACGCCGCCACCATTTCCTCGACGCGCTTGCGGAAGCGCAGCGCCGGCAGCCGCTCCAGATGGTACCACAGCAGCAGCTCCTGCCCCTGGCCGGCGCGGCCCAGGAACGGCCAGGTGACGAAGCGCAGCACCTTGTAGAAGTTCTCATGCCAGCCGCGCCGCCCGGCGGATTCGACGAAGATGTTGCCGCGCTGCGCCGGCGGCGACTGGCCCTGCTGCAGCACGTCCACCCGCTCCACGCGCGGTGCCAGCATGTTCAGCATCATGTTGACCCGCAGGCTGGCGCCGCCGCGGTTCGCCATCACGTCATCCCACGGGTAGAACACCGCCAGCCGGCGTGGTGGCGGGCCGGGGCGACGTGGCGGCTGCGGCCCCGCGCATTGCGCCACCAGCGCGGCGGCGCTGTGCCGTGCCAGCACCGCACCACGGTCGGCCATCGCGCGGGCGGCGAAATCGGCGTGCTCCCGGGCCATGCGGCGGATGGCGTCGGCCAGATCCAGCGGGTCCTGGTCGGGCACCAGGATGCCGGCGCCGTGCAGCTCAAGCTCGTCGCTCATCCAGGTGTCCTGGGTGGCGATGACCGGCTTGCCGGCCGCCAGCGCCTCCAGCAGCACGCCGGAGGTGCGGGCTTCGTAGATGCTGCGCCAGTACGGCACCATCACCACGTCGGCGGCCATCAGCGCGGCGTGGTAGGCGGCCTCGTCCAGCCCCTCATGCACCAGGGTGACCTCGGGCGGCTGATCGCGGGCGAAGGCCTCGATGGCGGCGCTAACATCGGGGGCGGGGTGGTTGCTCTGCAGCCAGAACTCCAGCCCATCCAACCCGTCCGGGTCCATCTGCAGGATGCGGATGGCCTGCAGGATTTCGAAATAACCCTTCTCGTCCCGCGCGTTGCCCAGGCTGGCGAAGCGCAGCCGCTCGCGCGGCGCCGCCGCCACTTCGCCTGCCGGCGCGGCGGCATCGGGCGGCGTGTGCGGGATCGGCAGCACCTCCACCGGCAGCGAGGTCAGCAGCCCGATCTGGTCGGCCAGCCTGCCGCTGTCGGAGGCCAGTCGGATGGCATGCCCCTTTCGCGCCAGCCGCTCCAATTCGCGGAACGCCTTGGCGCAGGCCGGGCTGTCGTAGAAGCCGGCCTGGTAGCGCAGCAGCAGGATGACCGTCCGCCCCTTGCCGCCACGGAAGATCTGCCCCAGCCCCTGCGCGAAGGCCGGCAGGTGCTTCATGGTGATCATGTGGGCCAGCATGATGCTGCCCGGCTCCATCTCGACCCGGCGCATGGCGCGCTTCAGGTCTGCCCAGAAATCCCGCGCGCACAGCCAGTTGTCGAGGTCGCGCGCCTGGGCGCCCCGCTTGCCAGGCGATTCCACCCAAGCCGCGGCGAGTGGATGACGGCCCCAGATGTCGCG
>CAXTJY010000051.1:0-787 GCA_964244395.1 uncultured Rhodovarius sp. | reverse complement strand
GCCGGAACGCCGGCGTCACCTGCAACAGGCCGGAGATGTCGGGCGAGACGTCGTGATGGCCCAGCACCACCGGCGCGTAGCCGGCCGCCGCCGCCGCCTCGGCCACCGAATGATCATAGGCGAAGTGATGCCCGATGAAGTCTTTCAGCGAGGGATCGACGATGATGAAGGAGGGGCGACTCATGTTGCGGATTGTATAAGCGCGATAGCCGCCACGCTGGCAAGTGCAAGGATCAGGCGATGTCAGCCGAGGTCCGTGAGGTGCGTAACAGGCTGAAATAACTCGACAGGACCAGCCGGTGATCACGCTGCCGGGCCAGCGCCCGGGCCGCCTGCCCGACGGCGGCGCGGCGGATCGCGTCGGCCAGCAACTGGGCGATCAGGCCGGGCCAGGCGGCCAGATCGTCCTCCACCACCGCATTGACGCCCGGGGTGACGGGGATGCCGCGAAAAGCCAGGCTGGTGCCCAGCACCGGCAAGCCCAGGCCCATCGCCTCGATCGTCTTCAGGGAACTGCCGGTGCCGGCAAGCAGCGGGACCAGCGCCAGCGCCGCGGCCTGATGCAGGGCGATGAGGGCGGCGTCGCTCACCCGCCCCAGCGCCAGCACTTGGCCCTCGTGCCCCTCGGGCGCCGCGCTGCCGGCGATAACGATGGTGAAGCCTGGGCAAAGTGGCGCCATCGCCCGGAGCGCCGCCACCGCCTGCATGTTGGGCGGATGCGCAGCGCCGACGAACAGGCCGAAAGGCCCCTCGGGCAGCGCGATGCCCAGCCCGGCGAGGGTGGCCC
>CAXTJY010000050.1:332-11972 GCA_964244395.1 uncultured Rhodovarius sp. | reverse complement strand
GCCGGTCGGACCATGTGGGACAAGCTCGGCAACGTGTCGGAGGCCGTGCTCGCGAACTACCTGAAGAACGAATACCCGCAGACCGTGGCCGTGGTGCTGTCCAAGGTGCGGCCGGAGCATGCGGCGCGGGTGCTGACCCTGCTGCCGGAAGGCTTCGCCATGGAAGTGGTGATGCGGATGCTGCGCATGGAGAATGTGCAGAAGGAAGCGCTGGAAGGCGTTGAGAAAACCCTCAAGGCCGAATTCATGTCCAACCTGGCGCGCAGCCAGCGGCGCGACAGCCACGAGGTCATGGCCGAGATCTTCAACAACCTCGACCGTGCCTCGGAAAGCCGCATCCTGGCGTCGCTGGAGGAGCGCAACCGCGACAGCGCCGAGCGCATCCGCAGCCTGATGTTCACCTTCGACGACCTGAAGCGGCTGGATGGCCCGGGCATCCAGATCCTGCTGCGCGGGGTGGAGAAGGACAAGCTGACGCTGGCGCTCAAGGGGGCGTCGGGCGACCTGCGCGAACTGTTCCTGAAGAACATGACGGAGCGCGCCGCCAAGCTGATGCGCGACGACATCCAGTCGCTCGGCGCGGTGCGGCTGAAGGACGTGGACGAGGCGCAGTCGGCGGTCGTGCTGGCGGCGAAGGAACTGGCGGCGCAGGGGCAGATCAATCTGGCTGAAGGCCGCGATGAGGAGATGATCACATGAGTGACGCGACCGAGACGTTTGAGCCTGCGAGCGCCACCGAATTGGCGGCGCCGCGCGCGGCGGCCCAGGGGCCGCGCGACCTGGAGGCGGTGTACGACATCCCGGTGCAGGTCTCGGCGGTGCTGGGCCGCGCGACGATGCAAGTGTCGCAATTGCTCAAACTGGGCCGCGGCGCGGTGGTGGAGTTGGACCGCAAGCTGGGCGAGGCGGTGGACATCTACGTCAACAACCGTCTGGTGGCGCGCGGCGAGGTGGTGATGGTGGAGGACAACCGGCTGGGGGTTACGATGACCGAGATCATCAAGTCGGATCGCGCCTCGTGAGCCGGCTGCTCATCATCGGTGCCCTGGCGGGCGAGCTTGGGCAGGCGGCGCGGCTGGCGCAGGGGCGCGGGGCGAAGCTGTTGCAGGCGGAAGGCGCGATGGCTGGGCTGGAGATGCTGCGCGGCCAGGGGGCCGACCTGGTGTTCTGCGACGTGGCGCATGACGTGGCCTGGCTGGTGCAGACGCTGGTGGAGGAGCGCATCGCCACCCCCGTCATTGCATGTGGGCGGACGGCCGATGCCGAGGCCGCGCTGCGCGCCATCCGCGCCGGCGCGCGCGACTTTTTGCCGTTGCCGCCGGATGCCGAGCTGATTGCCGCGATGCTGGCCGCCGTCGCCGGACACGACGACGCGCCGGTGGTGCAGGACCAGGCGATGAAGTCGCTGCTGGACCGTGCGGCGGTGATCGCCCGCAGCGAGGCCAGCGTGCTGATCACCGGCGAGAGCGGCACCGGCAAGGAGGTGATGGCGCGCCACATCCACGGCACATCCCGCCGCGCCCGTGGCCCCTTCGTGGCGCTGAACGTGGCCGCACTGCCGGAGACGCTGCTGGAAAGCGAGCTGTTTGGCCATGAGAAGGGCGCGTTCAGCGGTGCCGTCGCGGCGCGGCGCGGCAAGTTCGAGCAGGCCGACCGCGGCACCATCCTGCTCGACGAGATCGGCGAGATGGCGCCGCATCTGCAAGCCAAGCTGCTGCGCGCGATTCAGGAGCGCGAGGTGGACCGGCTGGGCGGCATGGCGCCGGTGAAGATCGACGTGCGAATCCTGGCAGCGACGCATCGCGATCTGGCGGCAGAGGTGCGGGCCGGGCGGTTCCGCGAGGATCTGTATTTTCGCCTGAATGTGGTCGGCCTGCGAATTCCGCCGCTGCGCGAGCGCGTGGCCGACATACTGCCGTTGGCCGAGCATTTTGCCCGCCGCTACGCCCAGGTGAATGGCTTGCCGGCGCGGGGGATTTCAGCGGAGGCGGAGCAAGCGCTGCTGGCGCATCCGTGGCCGGGCAACGTGCGGGAACTGGAGAACGCCTTGCACCGCGCCGTGCTGTTGGCCGATGGCCGGCAGATCGGCGCCGAGGCCATCGAATTGGCGCCGGTCTCGCCCTTCGAGGCGGTGGCCGAGCCGGTGGCTGCGCCCACGGCACGCCCGGCCGGCAACCCGGTCTCCGCACTGGTCGGACGGAAGGTAGAGGAAGTTGAACGCGAGCTGATCCTGGAAACCCTGGGTCGTTGCCTCGGCAACCGCACGCGTGCCGCGGAAATCCTGGGCATTTCTATCCGCACGCTGCGCAACAAACTGCATGAGTATCGCGGCCAGGGCGTATCCGTGCCCCCCGCCGCCAGCCAGCTGCTGCCCGGGGAAATGATGCCGGCCGGAGCGGGCTGATGCCCGCCTGGCTGTCGCGCCTCCGCATCGGCTCCGACGTCTTCCTGGTCGTCGGCGTACTGCTGGTCCTGACCATCCTGGTGGTGCCGCTGCCGCCGGTGCTTCTCGACGCGGCGTTGGCCATCAACATCACCGTGTCGGTGCTCATCCTGATGGTGGCGCTGCTGCTGGTGAAGCCGCTGGAATTCGCTTCCTTCCCGCAGATCCTGCTGATCACCACGCTGTTCCGGCTTGGCCTGAATGTCGCCACCACCCGCTCCATCCTGGCCGATGGGCATGAGGGGCCGCAGGCCGCCGGCAATGTGGTGGCGGCGTTCGGCGGGTACCTGATGGCCGGCGACATTGTGGTCGGCATGATTGTCTTCGCCATCCTGCTGCTGGTGAACCACGTGGTCGTCTCCGAGGGCGCCGGACGCGTGGCGGAGGTCTCGGCGCGCTTCCACCTCGACAGCCTGCCGGGCAAGCAGATGGCGATCGACGCCGACCTCAACGCCGGCACCATCGACGAAAAGCAGGCGAGGCATCGCCGCAAGGAGTTGGAGGAGGAGAGCAGCTTCCACGGCTCCATGGACGGCGCCGCGAAGTTCGTGAAGGGCGACGCCATCGCCGGCCTGGTCAGTACCTTCATCAACCTGCTGGGCGGCTTCGGCATCGGGCTGTTCCGCCATTCGCTGCCGTTCTCCGAGGCCATCGAGACCTATTCGATCCTGACGGTGGGCGATGGGTTGGTCGGGCAGATACCGGCGCTGCTGGTCAGCGTCGCCGCCGCCATCGTCGTCACCAAGGCCGCTGGCGAGGACCGTGCCGATGTGCAGATGGCGCGCGATCTGGGCGGCTGGAAGCCGCTGGCGGTGGCGTCGATCATTTCCGCCATGATGGGCGTGCTGCCGGGGATGCCGCTGATCCCCTTCGGTCTGCTTGCAGCCGCCACGGGAACGGCGGCCTGGTTCCGCCGCAAGAAGGACATGGCGACGGCCGAGCCGGAGGCACCGCTGCCGCTCCCCGAAAGCGAGCAGCCCGTCAGCCAGGTACTGCGGATGGACTTGCTTCGGCTGGAGCTCGGCTACGGTCTGCTTTCCCTGGCGGCCGGCGACGCACCCAAGCTGACCGAGCAAATCCGTGGCTTGCGCCGCGCCATCGCGCAGGAGATGGGGTTCGTGCTGCCCTCCATCCGCATTCAGGACAATCTGGAGCTACCGCCCGACACCTACATCGTGCGCGTCAAGGAGATCGAGGCCGGGCGCGGCTCGCTGCGCCCGCCGTTGCTGCTGGCCATCGACCCGAATGGCGGCGTGCCCGACCTGCCGGGCGAACGCACCACCGAACCCAGCTTCGGCCTGCCGGCGCTGTGGATCGAGGAGCGACTGCGCGAGGAAGCCCTGGCCCGCGGCGCTACCGTGGTGGACGTGCCGGGCGTGCTGGCCACGCACCTGACCGAGATCGTGCGCGAGCACATGGCCGAGCTGCTGAGCTTCTCGGAAACGCAGAAGCTGTTGGATGAATTGCCGAAGGAGCAGCAGAAGCTGGTCTCCGACCTCATCCCGGCACAGATCGGCGTCTCCGCCCTGCAGCGCGTTTTGCAGGCGCTGGTCAGCGAGCGAGTTTCGATCCGCGACCTGGCCACAATCCTGGAAGGTGTACAGGAAGCGCTGGCCGCCAACCTCCGCACCCTGCCGGGCATGCTGGCGGTGGTGCGGGCCAAGCTGGCGCGGCAGATCAGCGAGGCGGCGCGCGGCGTCGGCACTCATGTGCCGCTCATCACCCTGAGTCCGGAATGGGAGGTGGCGTTCAGCGAAGCGCTGGTCGGCCCGCCGGAGGACCGGCAACTCGCCATGGAGACTTCCAAGCTGCAGGAATTCCTGGGCCGGCTGCGCGAGTTGCTGGAACAGGCGGAGGAGCAGGGCGAGAATGCGGTGCTGCTGTGCTCGGGTGCGCTGCGGCCGCATCTGCGCGCCATCGTCGAGCGCTTCCGCCCCGCAACGTCCGTGCTGGCGCAGCAGGAGATCCACCCCCGCATCCGCATTCGCACGCTAGGGTCGATCTGAGTGCGGCTGTCCACCTTTCGCGCGCCAACGATGAACGCGGCGATGGCGCAGCTGCGCGCCGCGCTCGGCGACGATGCGGTGCTGCTGCAGACTCGGCAGGGGCGACATGGCGTGGAGATCACTGCCGCCGCCGGGCACGCCGAGGATGACGAGCCCTGGATGGTGGAGCCGGAGGCCCGGGCCAACGCGCCGTTGCTGGCGCCGCTGCCCGACGGGCCGCTGATCCTGGTCGGCACCCCCGGCGCAGGCAAGACGCTGACCTGCGTGAAGCTGGCAACGCGGCACGTGCTCGCCGGGCGGGAGCCGCTGGTGGTCACCACGGATGTCGAGCGGGCCGGGGCGGTCGAACAACTCGCCGCCTTCGCCAGGGTGCTGGGCATCGTCTTCGCCGTGGCGACGACGCGGCGCGCGCTGGAAAAGGCAGTCGGCCGTGCCAAGCCGGGCCAAGCCGTGCTGGTCGATACCGCGGGCTGCAACCCGTTCCAGCCCGGCGGGCTGCCAGAGCTGATCGAAGGGCTGGGACAGGGTGTGCTGGTGCAGCCAGCCGGCCTGTGCCCGGAGGAGGCGCGGGACGAGGCGAAGGCGTTTTGGGAAATGGGCGTGCGGCACCTGTTGCCGACGCGGCTGGACGTGGCGCGCCGCATCGCGGGCACCCTGGCGGCGGCGCGGGCGGGCCTTGCGCTGACCGAGGGCTCGTCTGGCCCCGACCCGGCTTCAGGGCTGGCGCCGATCACGGCGGAATGGCTGGAGGGCCGGGTATGATGGGCAGGGTGATCGGCGTGGCCTCCGGCAAGGGCGGCGTGGGCAAGACGGTGCTGGCCATCGGGCTGGCCCAGGCCCTGGGGGCGTTGCTGATCGACGCCGATTTCGGCCTGGCCAATGTGGATGTGCAGCTGGGCTTGCCGGCAGGGCCGGACCTGGGTCACGTGCTGGCCGGCATGGCGTTGGGCGACGCGGTGCGGCCGCACCCTGCCGGCTTTCAGGTGCTGGCGGGCCGTTCCGGCAGCGGCGCGCTGGCGGCGCAGGGGGCCGCGGCCATGGGGCCGGTGCTGGCGGCGGCGCGGGCGCGGTACGCCGATGTGGTGCTGGACATCGGGGCCGGCGTACAGGCGGCGCAGCGCGGCCTGCTGGCGATGGCCGACCTGGCGTTGATCGTCGCCACCGATGAACCCACCAGCCTGACCGATGCCTACGCCGTGCTGAAACTGCTGCGCCGCGACCGGCCGGGGCTGGAGGCTCGAGTAGTCGCCAACATGGCGGGCGGTGCGGCAGGGCTGCGGGTGTGGCAGGTGCTGGACGGCGCGGCGCGGAGTTTTTTGGGCGAGGGCGTGGCCTATGCCGGCGGCGTCAGGCGCGATGCCAAGGTGGCGGACGCCATCCGGCATCGGCAACCCTTGCTGTTGCGACACCCAGGCAGCCAGGCTGCGGCGGATATCCGGGCGGTGGCGGCGAAGCTCTAAGGTCACGGCTTGCGCCCCCGACACGCGCCGGACACACTCCGCCCCGAGGACACCCCAAAAGACGGCCGCACCCCCGGCAAGGCGACCACTCATGATTCGTGCAACGCTGTTGATTCTAGGGCTGTTCCTGGCCGCCGCCGACGCGCAGGATTTCCCGCAGCCCAACCGCCCGATCCTGGCCATTTCGGGCTTCCCGGCCGGCACCGCCAACGACATTTACCTTCGCCTCGTCCAGTCCCGCCTGCAGCAGGAGTTCGGTGTCCCCCTGGTCATCGACATCCGCGCCGGCGCCTCCGGCAATATCGGCATGGAGGTGGTGGCGCGCGCGGTGCCGGACGGCCACACCATCCTGATCGCCACCTCTGCCATGATGGCGATCAACCCCGCCGTCTTCCGCCGCATGCCGATCGACACCCAGGCTGAACTGGCGCCGATACTGACGCTGTTCGAAGCGCCGAACTTCCTCACCGTCAGCACCGAGAAGCGGCCGGGCTTTACCGACTGCCAGGCGGTGATCGCCGCGGCCCGCGCGGCACCGGGGCGGCTGAACTACGCCAGCACCGGCATCGGCGCCTCCACCCATCTGGCCGGGGCGCAGTTCGCCTCGCTGCTGGGTTTGGACATTGCGCATGTGCCGTATCGCGGTGGGCCGTTCGCCATGACGGCGTTGCTGCAAGGCGATGTGGACATCTTCTTCTACCAGACCGGCCCGGTGATCGACTTCTACCGCCAGGGGTCGGCGCGGCTGCTGGGTGTCACCTCCGCCACCCGGGTGCCCGCGGTGCCGGAGGTGCCGACCATCGCCGAGGCCTGCGACATGCCGGGCTTCGAGAGCACCACCTGGTACGCGATGATGGCGCCGGCCCGCACGCCGCCTGCCATCCTGGCGCGGCTGGAGGCGGTGTTCAGCCAGGTCGCGCGGGAGCCGGAGATCGAGGCGAGGGTGGTTGCCATGGGCCTGTCACCGGCGGTGGCCTCAGGCGCTGCGACGCGCGAGCGGCTGGCGCGGGATGTGGTGAGCTGGCGCGAGGTGGTGCGGCGGGTCGGCGCAACGGCGGATTAGGAAGCCAGCGCCAGCTCCGCCGGCGCCTGCCGCAGCGCCGGCAGGATCGCCCCCAGCCGTTCCACCCCCGCCAGTACCGCTGCCCGCCCGAGCCCGGTGAAGCCGGCATACAGGCTGATATGCGACGGCCGCAGCACTGCAACGTCGTGCCGCAGGATGCGCAGCACCTTTTCCGCCGACCCGATTGGCGCGTGTTCCAGCAGCCAGTCGATGCTCGGCTCGCCCTCGAACGGCACGGACCGCATCAGGAACCCATCCCGCGGCGGCACCTGGTCGCGCAGCGAAATCGTCGTCCGCGCCAGGCGCAACAGCCCCTCGGCGGCGGCGCGCATCTCGGCCGCGTCGTCCGTGACGAAGACGTAGCGCTGTACCGCCAGCGGCATCGGGCCGGTGTGGCCGGCGGCGCGATAGGCCGCCTCGACCTTGGCCTTCATCCCCAGCGCCGCGTCCGCCTGGCGCAGCCCCTGGCTGATGAATGGGGTGGCGCCGGCGCGCGCGGCACGGTGCAACAGGTCCGGGCTGCCGCCTGCCAAAAACAGCGCCGGCATCTCGCCAGGGATGGTCAGCGGCGTGGGCGGAATGCGGTAATGTGTGCCCTGGTGGTCCACCACCCCCGTCGTCAACCCTTGCTGCACAATGTCCCATCCCTCATGCAGGATGACGGTGCGGGCCTGGATATCGACGCCATAGCTCTGGAACTCATGCGGCTGGTGGCCAGTGCCGATGCCCAGATTGAACCGCCCGCCCAGCATGAGTTGCAGCATCGCGATCTCCTGCGCCACCCGCAGCGGGTGGTGCAGCGGCAGCACCACCACGGCGGGGCCAAGCCGGATGCGCCGGGTCAGCGCCGCGCAATGCGCCGTCATCAACAGCGGCGACGCGCAGATCGACGCGGAGGTGAAATGATGCTCGGCGAACCAGGCGGCGTCGAAGCCCAACCGCTCCGCCAGTTGCA
Organism: uncultured Rhodovarius sp.; assembly: GCA_964244395.1. GTDB lineage: Bacteria > Pseudomonadota > Alphaproteobacteria > Acetobacterales > Acetobacteraceae > Rhodovarius. The sequence continues at coordinate 4,045 of CAXTJY010000050.1, read as the reverse complement.
CCGCCTCGGTGGTCAGCGCCATCACCTCGGCGGCGCTTTCGCCGGCGTGATTGACCGACATCAGGTTGAACAGCGCCAGTTCCATGCGGGGCTCCATGCTTTGCGGCAGGATAGGCGGCGTGGCTGTGATTGTTGAGCCGGGCGGGGCGGTTTGGGCGCGCACCGGCCCCGCATCAGCCCAAAGCGCGGGCGAAATGGCTAGGAGGTTGCACGCGCAAGGTAGGCGGCCGGCGTCAGGTCGCGCACACCACGCCAGGGGTCGAGCACCAGGAGGTCATTGTCGCTGCTGATGATGGTATGAGCGCCGCTGGCCAGGGGGAGTTCGAGATAGATGTTGTCCTTTACATCTCGCCAGAGCAAGTCCGTCATTTCGGCCATGACCTGATCTGAGACGGCGGTTTCGTTGCGTGAGAACGCCTGGTTTATAGCCCGCGCCGGCACGCCATCGCGGCGCCCGGCAGCGCCCACGATGGTGGAGACATCGATGACGATCAATCGGCGGCGGAGCGGCGTTCCGCATTGTAGGCGGCCAACTCTTCATCGAGAATCTGATCTGTCAGGCCACGCGCCCGCGCTTCCCGCCCAAGCCGGTCGAGCGTATCCCAAATCGAACCAGCCTTACCCGTCATCAAACGGCTCAACAAAGCGCCTATGTGATCACCCATTCCAGGACGCTCCAGCAGAGCCGCGGCATCTGGCGCCATAGGAATGGTCACATCCACGGTCTGTTCCATGCCCCAAAGCTAGCGACGCGCCAGCCACCAAACAAGCCGATCCTCGCCCCAGAAGCCGCCCGGTGCTAACCCCGCCGCCATGCTGAATTACTCCGAGCTGCCGGGCCTCACCCGCATCCTGGCCGACCTGCCGGCCGCCGTCGCCATCTCCGCCGCCGTGCACATCCCGCAGATCCTTTTCACCGCGCTGGCCTGGCGCGTGCTGCTGCCGCCCGCGCTCCGCCCTGGCCTCGCGCCCATGATGCTGCTGCGCTGGTACCGCGAGGCGGCCAACGCCCTCCTTCCCGCCGGCGCCATACTGGGCCAAGCCGCCGCGGCCAGGCTTCTTGCCCGCCGCGCCGTCCCGGGCCAAATGGCCGGCGCCACCGCCACCGTGGACATTACGCTGGAGGCAGTCTCGCAGCTTTTCTTCACCCTCGCCGGCATCGGCCTGCTTCTGGCCGGCCGAGAGACGGGCGGCCTGGCCGGCTTCGCCCTCGCCGGGCTTGGCATCGCCCTGGCCGGCGCCGCGGCCATGGTGCTGGTGCAGCGTAGCCTGCCGCTCGCCCTCATCGAACGCCTGCTCACCCGCCTCTCCCGTCGCTGGCCCGCCATTCAGCCCGCCGTCATTCATGACTTCCAGGCCGCCATCCTGGCCCTGCATGCCCACTGGCCGCGCCTCGTCGGCGCCATCCTGTTCCACACCGCGTCCTGGGTGCTCGGCGCCGTAGAGATCGCCGGCGTCCTCTGGCTGCTCGGCCACCCCGTCACCCTGGCCGATGCGCTGATCATCGAGGCCCTGGCCCAGGCGCTGCGCAATGCGGGTTTCCTGCTGCCCGGTGCGCTGGCGGTGCAGGAGGGCGCCATCATCGCCGCCGGCGCCCTGGTCGGCGTGCCGCCCGCCGCCGCTCTGGCCGCCGCCCTCGTCCGTCGGTCGCGCGAGGTCATCTTCTCCATCCCCGGCCTGCTGGCCTGGCAGCGGGCGGAGGCCCGCCAGCCACCCGCCGGCTGATGGCGCTTGGCAGCGGCCCCGCTTTCGGGCAACACCGGCCCATGCCCCTGGATTCCCCGATCGCGGTGCCCAAGCGGCCCGCCCGCTCTGGCCTGATGGACCTGCTGCGCCTGGTGCCGAGCGGCGGCCCCGCCATTCTCAACGCGTCCGTCACCAACCTGTGCAACGCGACCTGCGACTTCTGCAATTTCGCGCATGACAAGGGCTTCGTGACCGACCGGCGCAGCATGGACGCGGCACGCTTCGAGGAATCGCTGACCCTGATGCGGCGCGAGGCCAATGTCCGCTTCGTGACCTTCATGGGCGGCGAGCCGCTGCTGCACCCCAAGATAGCCCAGATGGTGCAGACCGCGACCGACCTGGGGGTGCAGCCCACCATGGTGACCAATGGCTGGCTGCTACCCGGCAAGCTGGAGGCGCTGGCCAAGACCGGCCTCAGCACCATCTTCATCAGCATCGACAGCGAACACGCTGAGGCACACGAGAAGAACCGCGGCCTGAAGGGCGTCTGCGCCCGCATCAAGGAGAGCAACACTCGCATGGGGACGATGGGAATTACCCCCATTGCCTCCGTCGCCATGACCCGGCTGGTGGGGGATTACCGAGCGCTTGGGCATTTCCTGAAGGAACTCGGCTTCGCCGCCGTCACCTTCAGCTACCCGCGCCGCGCCGCGCTTGGCAGCTCCTCCCTCGTCTGGTCCGAGGACAGCGACCTGGTGGACATGTCCGTAGCCGAACTGCTGGCCGCCTTCGACGGCGTCGAGCAGACGCGGGAGATCATCCCCGTCCATAACCCGCGCCAGGGCATCGCCGACATGCGCCGCCGCCTGACCGGCGAGGGCGAGCGCTTCATCTGCCACGCCGGCTACAAGTATTTCTACATGGACTGGAATTACGACCTATGGCGCTGCGAGGACTGGCAGGCGCCGATCTCCAAGGTGTGGGACTTCACCCCCGACAAGGTGGTGCGTGACGGCTGCCAGGCCTGCACGACGGATTGCTACCGCGACGCATCGATCATGCTGCACTTCTCGATCTCGATCGGCGACAGCTTCGCCCGCTTCAAGGAAGGCAAGATCGGCGCCGGCTTCGCGGCATTGGCCGACAGGCGCAACCTGGGCTCCATCGCGGCGGTGATGGGGCATGGCAAGCGGCTGAAGGGGCTGGTCGGCGCCGGGTAGACCGAGCGCCGGGGCCGGGCAAACCCCCCGGCGCCCGCTGCCCGGATGGGGCCGGGCCACTTTCGGAGGGGCTCAGCCGCTGGCCGCCCGCAGCCGCCTGGCGTGGATATCCCTGATCACCGCGCCCAGCGAGCGGTTCAGCGCTTCCAGCCCGATCAGCAGGTCGATGCGGTCGCGGTGCTGGTCCAGTTCACAGTCGCTAAACAGCAGCCGGATCAGGCCCGAGGAGCGCACCAGACCCAGCAGCAGCGCGTCCCGCGGTTCCGGAATGTCATCGCCTTTCACCAGCGCGCGCAGCCGGTGGCGCACCTCGTCGGTCTCCGGCCGGCCCGGCACCTTGGGGTAGCGAGCACCGAACAGCCGCAGGAAGCCGCCGCGCTCGCGCCGTAGCAGCCCGGCTTCGACCAGCCTGTCCAGGACGGTCGCGCGGCGGGCGTCGGCGCCGTTCAGCAGGAGCATCAGCGCGCTCCGGCTGTCCGCCGGCGCCTCCAGGGCCAGCAATTGCAGGCTGTCGTCGAGCACTCCCTCGCCGGTCGGTGCGGGGTCTATCAGCAGCAGCCGGTGGCCGTCATTGTCCACCCGGCCCGCGAGGGACAGCTCCATCATCACCGCGCCGGCCAGTGCCAGCCCCGCCGCCATGCCGGTGCGGCCGAGCGCGTCACCGCTGGAATCGTCCAGCGTCAGCAGCACGATTTCCTCCGCCAGGATCAGGCCGCTGCTGGCGGTCATGAGCGTCGCTCGCGCGCCAGGGACATCACGCCGCGATGGCCGCCGACCAGGGGGACATGGCGTCCGTAATACCCACTG
>CAXTJY010000050.1:0-322 GCA_964244395.1 uncultured Rhodovarius sp. | reverse complement strand
ACTGCGCCGGCGGGCCCGAGCTGGATGAGGTTGGGGCAGGCGAAGTTCACCGGCAGCACGTCGTGGTTCACTCCAGTGACAGGGGCATCGGCGGCAAGGGCGGCCAGGGTTTCGGCGCCCAGGCGACGGTCGGCGGTGACGCCCTCCGGCCCGCTGACGTCCAGGCGGGGGTGGTGCGCCGCCGTCTCCGGGTCCATGCCGAAATCGGCCACGTAGCTGAGCAGCTGGAACACCGCCGCCATGATCCGCCGCCCGCCCGAGGCCCCGGTCGCGATCTCCGGCACGCCGTCCTTCACGGCGATCACCGGGCACATGTTGCACA
>CAXTJY010000049.1:9405-11979 GCA_964244395.1 uncultured Rhodovarius sp. | reverse complement strand
CGTGCCCGACGTCATGTACACGCCGCGGAGCATCGGCGCCTGTTCCAGGTGCGAGCCACCGAAGGCCGCGCGCACGAAGGCCGCGAGCGGGCCTTCCAGCGCAATGTCTTTCAACTCTGCCCCGATGGCGAAGAAGGCGCCACGTTCGCTGACCCGGGCGCGGGCCTGGCCCAGGGCGGCGGACCGGCCGGTCGCCACCACGTCGATGCCGGTGCCGGCCAGCGGCTGGGCCACGCGGCCTTGCGCCGCCAAAACATAGCCCAGGTGTTCGCCGGCAAGGTCCAGGCCGAGAGGCTGCCCCGCAAGGGCGGGCCCCAGCGGCCCGATGCTGCCGGACAGGGTGAAGGCCTGGCCCGAGCGGCTGCCTTCGATGGCGATGCGCGCCGGCTCGTCCGCCGCCGGCATGGCGACTTCCAGCCGCGTCAGTGTCAGGCCGGGCATCACGGTCGCGGGCCCCAATGTCAGCGTCACGGCCTGCGGCGCGGGCAGACCGAAGCCGCTGCCGGCCACCCGGCCCCGCACCGCGATCGCGCTGAGCGGCGGCAGCGGCCGCCCCACCAGCGACGCCAGGCCGTCGAGCGACGCTGCCTCGGCGGAGAGCTCCAGATCGTAGCCGAGCAGCCCGCGCGGCTCGCGCAGCGTACCCTGCGCCTGGAATCGGGCTCCGCCCGCCTCCGCCCGCAGCCGCAGCGGCCACGCCGGGCCGGCGGCGCCCAGCAGCCGCGCCAGCGGGCCGCCCTCGGCGTCGAAGCTCACTGGCACGTCGCCCCAGCGCAGTGCCCCGCGCAGGCTGAGGTTGCCGGTGCCGGAGGCATCGAGCGTGGCCAGGGTGACGCCGCCTGGCGGGCCGCCGGGGAATTCCAGCCGCGCGTCGCGGATTTCGACGGTGCCGATCTCCAGCGGCATGGCGCGGCGCGGCGCGGCGGGCGCGGCCGGCGCTGTGCCGGTGGGCGGGACGGCCGGGGAAAACCGCCAGTTCGGCTCGCCATTGACCATCTCCAGCAGGATCAGTGGCGATTTCAGCACCAGACGGCGGACGTCGATGTTGCCGGAGATGAGAGGCAGCAGCGCCACATCCAGCTCGGCCTCGCCCACATTGATCATATCGGGCCGCGTGCCGCCGGCCAGGTTGGCCAGCCGGGCGTCGCGGACGGTGATGCGCGGCGTTAGGCCGAGGCCAAGCCGCATGGCGCCGAAACTGACGGCGCGCCCGGTGGCCGCCTGCGCCGCGGCCTGAATGCGCGGGCGGTAGCTCTCGATGTCCAGCGTGGCCAGGAAGACGGCCACGCCGCCCACCAGCAACACGACCAGCGCCACCGCGCCGATGGCGAGTCCACGCATCATCCGCGCAGCCATCGGGCCTTCGCCGGCCTCGGGTTGGCAAAGCCGAAGTACTTGAAGGTCTCCTCCATATGCGGCGCGATGCCGGCCGCCACCTCCAGCGTGCCGCCGGCCGGATGGGGGATGGCCAGCGCCCGGGCGTGCAGGTGCAGCTCGCGGCCCAGCCCTTCCATCTGGGCGCGTTCGCCACCGTATTTGCCGTCGCCCAGGATGGGGCATCGCAGGGCGTCGGCGGCGTGGACGCGAAGCTGGTGGGTGCGGCCCGTAAGGGGGCGCATTTCCATCAATGCGGCGCGGCGGCTGACGGATTCCAGCGTGTCGTAGTCGGTAATGGCGCGCTGGCCCTCGGCGGCGAAGCCGGTGCGTTCGCCGCGCGGGCCGGGCACGCGGGCCAGCGGCATGTCCACCCGGCCGCCGGCGGGCTCCGGCTGACCGACGACGATGGCCCAGTAGGTCTTCTTCGCGTCGCGGGTGCGGAACGACTTCGCCAGCGCGGCAGTGGAGGCGGCGGTGCGGCCCAGCACCAGCACGCCGGAGGTGTCGCGGTCCAGCCGGTGCACCAGCCGAGGGCGGTCATCGGCGTCGAATTGCAGCGCGTCGAGCATGCCGTCGAGGTGGCGGGTGATGCCGGGGCCGCCCTGTACCGCCAGCCCGTGCGGCTTGTTCAGCACAATGACGTGCTCGTCCCGGTACAGCACCATGGCCAGCAGCTCGGCGGTATCGTCGGCCGAGGTCTCGCGCACCGCGATGGGGGCGGGGGCGGTGGGCATCGGGGGCACGCGGATCGCCATGCCCTCATCGACGCGGGTGGCGGCCTCGGCGCGCTTGCCATCGACGCGAATCTGCCCGCTGCGCAGCATCTTCTGCAACGCGCCCTGGGTGAGTGTGGGGTAGTGCCGCTTGAACCAGCGATCGAGCCGCGCGCCGGCATCGCCGGGTTTGACGGGGATGGTGAGGACAGTCATGGGGGTCATATAGGCTGGAAGGATCGCTCTGGCACGCCGCCGGACGATGCCGCTTGAACAGTACCCCACCACGTGGGATTCTTCCCCATCAGGGAGGGACAGCAGTGGCAAACGGTCAGTCGGTCTTTTCCGTGTTCGGCGAGGATCATGTGCGGCGCCTGACGGGGCTTTCGCTGAAGCAGCTGCGCTATTGGCGCAAGAGCGGATTCTTCGTCCCGACCGCCCCCGAGGCTGCCTATGGCCCGTTCTACTCATTCCGTGACGTCGT
>CAXTJY010000049.1:0-9395 GCA_964244395.1 uncultured Rhodovarius sp. | reverse complement strand
CTCCGTCTGCTTCGACATGAACACCGGATTTCGCTGCAGCACCTACGAAAAGTGGCCAGCCAGCTTGCACATCTTGGCCAGTCGGTCTGGCGCAGTACGACGCTCTATCTGCTCGGTCGGAAGGTGGTCGTGCACGAGCCTGGAACGGAAATGCCGCAAGAGGTGGTCACGGGCCAATACACGCTGGACATCCCGTTGCGGAAGGTCGCGAGGGAAACCAGTGCGGATGCGTCTCGGATGCTCGGGCGCTCAACTGAGAAGGCAGGACAGGTGGGACGCCTGGGCGGCGTTCTGGGGGGTACATTGACGTTTCTGGGTACTCGAATACCCGTCAGAACAGTCTGGCGCTTCTTGGACGCGGGATTTTCGACGGACGCCATCCTCGATGAGTATCCGGACCTGACCCGGGCGGACATCGATGCAGCCATCGCTGCCAGGGCCAGCCAGGTTGCCGCGTGAACCGCAACTTCGATTTTTTCTGGATCACAACGTAGCGGAGTCTGCCGCCCGAGCCATCGGGTCGGTTGGTCACGCGGTCAGGCGCCTGCGATCCGTGCTGCCGGTGACACCGAGGATGGCCTGGTGGCGGCCGTGACGGCCCAGAGTGGTGAGATCCTGGTCAGCCACGACAGCGACTTCAAGGCAATCGCAAGGCGCTTCAGTGTGTCAGGGACGGCCGGTCGCCATTTCGCCTTCATCAAGCTCAGCTGCTTTGAGCCGAGCGCCGCCGCACGCCTTTTGCAGGCGATGACTTTGATCGAGCACGAGTTTGGTTATCATGCAGCGCACGGGAGCGGCGTCGTGCGTATGGAAATATTGAAGGCAGTGATACGCATCGAGCGCTGACCCTGATCGCCGCAACCCTCCGGACAACCCGATGCAACACATCAGACGGCGTGCCTTCCTGGCGGCGAGCCTGGCCACCCCAGCGGTGGCACAATGGACCCCCACCCGCTCCATCCGCCTGATCGCCCCCTACACCCCCGGCGGCGGGGTGGACACGACGGCGCGGCTCGTCAGCGGCCCGCTCGGCGCCTTCCTTGGCCAGGCCGTCGTGGTCGAGAACCGGGCCGGCGCCGGCGGCTCGTTGGGCGCGGCCGACTTGGCCCGAGCCGCGCCGGACGGGCTGACCGTCATGGTCGATGCCCTGGCCCACACGGTTAATCCCTCGCTGATCCGCAACATGCCCTTCGACTACGCCACCGCCTTCACCCCGATCATCCAGCTGGCGGTGCTGCCGCAGATCATGATCGTGCCGAACGCCCTGCCGGTGTCCGATCTCGCCGGCTTCATCGCCCATGCCCGGGCGCGGCCGGGGCTGCCCTATGGCTCCTCCGGCAATGCCACGGCGGCGCATCTGGCGGCGGCGCTGCTGATCAGCCGCGCCGGCATCCAGATGGAGCATGTGCCGTATCGCGGCGGCACCGCAGCGCTGCCGGATGTGATCTCCGGCGCGCTCACCTTCGTCTTCGGCACCGTATCTTCCTCGTTGCAGATGGTGCGCGAAGGGCGGGTGAAGGCGCTGGCGGTGACCACGGCGCAGCGCATCCCCAGCCTGCCAGATGTGCCGACAGTGGCCGAGCAGGGCTTCCCCGGTTACGAGCTGAACGAGTGGAATGGCTTCTACGCCCCCGCCGGGTTGCCCGCGCCGGTGCTGGCGCGGCTGCATGAGGCGGCGCTGCACGCGCTGGCCGACGCCACGCTGCGGACGCGGTTCGAGGCGCTGGGCGCCATTCCGGTCGGCAATCCGCAGGCGGAGTTCGCGGCGTATGTCGCGGCGCAGCGGATCCTGATGGCGACGCTGGTGCGGGAGGCGCGGATCGAGGCCGGGTGAACGCCAAGTCCCATGGTGACCGCCGTGAATGTCGCGCTTCGGATGGCGGCACAGGCCTTGCATCCTGCCAGGCGGGAAGTCGGAGCCTGATGTGAACGAAAACCCTGTGATCCGCTGGCTTGCCGGCCCGGCACGGCTGTTGGCCGTCGCCGGCGGGTGGTGGCTGCTGCTGCTCTCCTTCGCCACCGTGGGCGAAATCCTGGCGCGAAAATTCCTTGGCCGCTCCTTCCAGGGCATCGATGAGATCGGCGGATACACCACGGCGGTGTTCTCGGCGTTGGCCTTCTCCTGGGCCTTGGTGACCAAGTCGCACACACGGGTGGACTTCCTGCTGGGGCGCATGCCGGCGTCGTTGCGCGCGCTGCTGAACGCCACCGCCTACGCCTCCCTGGCCGCGCTGGCGGTGTTCGGGGCCTGGCGCGGCTGGCATGTGCTGGAGGAAAGCCTCGAATTTCAGTCCCGCGCCAACTCGCCGCTCGGCACGCCGCTGTGGATACCCCAGGGGCTATGGCTCGCCGGCATGGTCGCCTTCGCCGCCGCCTGCGTGGTGCTGGCCTGCCACGCACTGCTACTGCTGCTGACCAACCGCACGCGGCTCAACCGCCTCTACGGCCCAATGACGCTGGATGAGGAGATCGAGGCCGAGGCCGGCGCCATTCTGACGCGGACCGGGGCGTCCCGACCATGATCGGCGTGGGTGAGACCGCCATCGGCTTCTGCATCATGGTCGGCCTGTTGTTCCTCGGCCTGCACGTCGCCACCGCCATGTTCGGCGTCGCCGTGCTGGGCGCTGTGCTTTACCTCTCGCCGGCGCTGGTGAATGCGGTCGGCACCCAGCTCTACGCGGCGATGGAAGACTACGTTCTGCTTTCCATCCCGCTCTACATCCTGCTCGGCGAGATCCTGGTCCGCAGCGGCTCGACCGACCGGCTGTATCGCTCGCTGGCGGATTGGCTGAACCCGCTGCCGGGCGGGCTGCTGCACACCAATGTAGGCGCTTCGGCGATCTTCTCGGCGGTGTCCGGCTCCTCGGTCGCCACCGCCGCCACCATCGCGACCGTGGCGCTGCCCAGCTTCCGCAAGCGCGGCTATGACGACCGGCTGGTGCTGGGCTCCATCGCCGCCGGCGCCTCGCTGGGCAACCTGATCCCGCCCGGCATCGCGCTGATCGTCTACGGCGCGATGACCAACACCTCGATCGGCCGGCTCTACGCCGCCGCGGTCATCCCCGGCGTCATCATGACGCTGCTGTTCATGGCCACCATCATCCTGCTCGCCCTGATCAAGCCGGCCTGGGTGCGCGAGAAGGAGGCGCTGGACCCGCTGATGGAGCGGCTGAAACGGCTGGTCGATCTGCTGCCGCCGCTGGTTATCTTCGGCATCATCATGGGCAGCATCTATTCCGGCTGGGCGACGGTGACGGAAAGCGCGGCGCTGGCCGTCGTCGCCTCCCTGCCCATCGCCGCGATGTACGGCCGGCTGAACGTGGCGATGCTGCACGAATGCTTTCTCTCGACTGCGCAGCTCACCGCCATGAGCCTGCTGATCCTGGCCTGCGCCTTCTACCTGAACTTCGTCCTCGGCATCCTGGGCGTGACGCCGGCGCTCGGCGCCTTCGTCACCGGCCTCGGCGCCTCCGCCCTCATGCTCATCCTGGCGCTGACCGTCTTCTACCTGCTGCTGGGCGTGTTCTTCGAGACCCTGCCGATGCTGGTCGGCACCGTCCCCGTCGTCTTCCCCGTGGTGATCGCCGCCGGCATCGATCCGGTGTGGTTCGGCGTGTTCATCGTGCTGATGTGCGAGATCTCGCTGATCTCGCCGCCGGTGGGGATGACGCTGTACGTCATCCAGGCCGTCAGGAAGGAGGGCACCATCGCCCAGGTCTTCGCCGGCACCATCCCCTTCTTCATCGCCATGGTGGTGATGACTGGGCTGCTGATCGGCTTCCCGGAGATGGCGCTGTGGCTGCCACGGCTGACCTTCGGTAGCTGAATGCCTGTCCCGGCAAGGGACTTCGTGGCCCGGGAGCAGCGATCGGATGCGTGTCGAGGGCTGTGCTGGCGCCGCCTCTTGGCCCGCGTTCGTCATGGCCGGGCTCCACACGGCCATCTCCAACAGGGTGGGGTGCAGCCGTGTCGCGGCTCGTGACCGGCCCAACGTGTTCATGCAGCCGCACGCCGCATCTTCAGGGGTCAGTCGGCGGCGGCCTTCGGATGGCTCTGCGATGGCAGGGAGATGGCCAAGTCAAGCCCGGCCATGACGGGAAGGGTGCCACTGTCTTCTTGAACTGGGCAGCCCTGTTCGAGCCCGACCACGACCGCTCGTCACGGCGCCGGGTTGCCGCCGGCGCAGTCCACGATGCTGCCGGTCGCGAAGCTCGCCTCGCCGGACGCCAGCGCCACATAGGCCCAGGCAATTTCGGCCGGCTGGCCCGGGCGGCCCATCGGCGTTGCCCCGCCGAACTCCGCCAGCATCTCCGGCAACTGCCCGCCCGAGGGCTGTAGCGGCGTCCAGAACGGGCCGGGCGCCACGGCGTTCACTCGGATGCCCTTCTCCGCCAGTTGCTTGGCCAGGCAGCGGGTGAAGTTGACGATGGCGGCTTTGGTCATGGAGTAGTCCAGCAGCGCCTTGGGCGGATCGTGAGCGACCTCGGAGGCGGTGCTGATGATGGTGGAGCCCGGCGGCATGTGCGGCACCGCCGCGCGGGCCAGCCAGAACATGGCGTAGAGGTTGGTCTTCATCGTCCGGTCGAACTGCTCGGTGGTGATGTCCAGGATCGACTTCTGGGCCCCCTGTTTTGCAGCGTTGCTGACCAGGATGTCGATGCCGCCGAATTCGCGCACCACCTCGGCGATCATGTGCTGGCAGAAGGCCTCGTCACGGATATCGCCGGGCAGGGCCAACGCCTTGCGGCCGGCCTGGCGGATCAGGCCAATGACTTCGCGCGCATCCTCTTCCTCCTCCGGCAGGTAGCCGATGGCCACGTCGGCACCTTCGCGCGCGAAGGCGATGGCGGTGGCGCGGCCCAGGCCGCTGTCGCCGCCGGTGATGAGCGCGCGGCGGCCGGTCAGCTTGGCGGCGCCGCGGTAGCTGGTCTCGCCATGGTCCGGCCGCGGCTGCATGCGGGAGGTCAAGCCAGGCCAGGGAATCTGCTGCGCCGGGAAGGGCGGCTTGGGGTGGAGGTTGCGCGGGTCGCGCAGGCTCGGGGCGGCGGGCTGTGCCTGCGCGGTCTGCGCGGCCGCCGCGATCAGAATGGCCGGCCCGACGGCCAGGCCAAGGTCGCGTCGCGAGGCGCCGTTCGAATCGGTGTCCATGGGCCGTCTCCTATACTGTCGGGAGGAGAACCCGCGGGGCCGGCCTGGGTTCAGCCGAGCCCGCCTTTCGCGTGCAGCAGATCGTGCCCCGCGCGGGTTCACCCCCGACGCAGCGCCACCACACCCAGCCACGCCCAACCCAGCATCATGGCGCTGCCGCCCACTGGCGCGACAGGCCCGAGCGACACGCCGCCAAATACCCGTACCAGCACGCCCAGCGAGAACAGGGCCAGCCCTGCCGCCACCAGCGCCCCTCCCCAGCGCGCCGGGGCGCCCCACAGACCGATCGCCAGCAGGGCCGGCGCGTGCCAGCCGAGCAGCATGGTCACCTGGGCCAGCATCCGGGCCTCGGATTCCGCCAGGCCGAGATGCGCCCCGGCGGCCGCCAGCGCCACGGCGAGCAGCCCAGCCAGGCAGCCGAGCGCCTTCATCGCCGGATGTCCTCGCGCGAGAAGCGGAAGTCGTAGTTGCAGAACTCGCAGGTCATGGTGATCTTCCCCTCCTGCGTCATCTCCTCCAGATCGGCCTCCGGAAAGCCGGCCAGCACGCCCGACAGCCGGGCGCGGGAGCAGCGGCAGCCATAGGACAGCGCACGGGCCAGATCGAGCTGCAGCCCCTCCGCGTGGAAGACCAGATGCAGCAGGCGGCTGGCGGGCAACGCATCGTCCAGCAGCTCCCCATCCTTCAGCGTGCCGGCCAGCGCCAGGGCGGTGTTCCAGGCCTCGTCCTGCTCTTCGGTATCGGTGTCGCCCAGGCCGCCCTCGCCGGCGACAAGCTCCAGGATAAAGGCGCTCGCGCGCCAGCCGGCCGGCGTTTTCGCGCAGGCCAGGCGGACATGCGCCTGCAACTGCTCGGAGGTGCGGAAGTAGCTTTGCGTCATGTCGGCGAGGTGGATGCCGTCCATGGCGACGATGCCCTGGTAGCGTTCCATGTCCGCACCCTGGTCGCAGGTAAAGGCAATGTAGCCTTTCCCCAGAAGGCCGGCGGCGGGCGGGTCATGGTCCACCTTCATCAGCGCGGCCAGGTCCTCGTGCTTCACCTGGGCCTGGCCGCGTAGCTGGCCATCATCGGTGCAGTCGGCCAGCAGCATGGGCACCACGCTGTCCCCCTTGGCCTGGAGGGAGAAGCTGCCGCGGTATTTCAGGGCGGCGGCCAGGCCGGCGGTCAGCGCCAAGGCCTGTCCGACCAGGTGGGCGACAGGCGGGGCGTAGTCGTGGCGGGAGAGCAGCGCCTCGGCCAGCGGGCCCAGGCGGATCAGCCGGCCGCGCACGGGTCGCCCCGCCAGGTGGAAGGGCTGGATGGCGGTGGGCACGACCAGGTCCGGCACGGGGGGGCGGTCGGCGTTGAGGAAGTCGGGGATCGGGTCCGGCATGGGCGTGTTGCACGCATGGCGCGCCGGGGGCGTCAAGGGGAGAGCAGCATGGGCAGCACGCTGGCCAGCAGCAACAGCGCCATGATGATGTTGAAGGCGCGCAGGGCAGTGGGGCGGGCGAGCAGGCGGCGGATGCCGGCGCCCAGCACCAGCCAGACGGCGATGCAAGGCAGGTTGACGACGATGCAGATCAGCGCCAGCGGCGGCAGGACGGCCAGCGCCGGCTCGCCCGGCGCGGTGTAGACGGCGACGGCACCGGTCACCAGCAGCCAGGCCTTGATGTTGACCCATTGGAACAGCGCGGCCTGCAGGAAGGTCAGCGGCGCCTGGCTCGCCCGTGCCTCGCCCAGCCCGCCCGCGGTGGCGATGCGCCAGGCCAGCCAGGCGATGTAGGCGAGGCCGACGATGCGCAGCCCGGCCTGCGCCACCGGGCTGGCCAGGAACAGCGCGCCGAGCCCCACACCCACCAACACGAGCATGAAGGCGAAGCCCGCCGTGATGCCCAACACATGCGGCAGGCTGCGGCGGATGCCAAAATTCGCCCCGGACGCCAGGATCATGACGTTGTTCGGGCCTGGCGTGATCGAGCCGATGAAGAGGAAAAGGGCGAAGCCGGGCAGCAGGGCGAGTTGCGCGGCGGAGGGGGTCAGCATGGATGATGGCCTGAAAGGTAAGTAACACTAACCTATAGGGACCATGCTTCCAACCCGCCGATGCCCTGCCTATCCTGGCCCGCATGTACAACCCACCGGCCTTTCGCGAAGACGATCCTGAGGTCTTGCAGCGCATCATGGCGGCTGCGCGCCTGAGTCTACTGGTGTCCAACGGCGCCGACGGGATGCCGGTGATCACGCATCTGCCGCTGCAATATGCGTCGGGTGTGGTGATCGGCCACGTCGCCCGTGCCAACCCGCATTGGCAGGGGCTGCAGCGGGGGGTTGCGGTGTTCCAGGGTGTGGAGGCCTATGTCTCGCCCAGCAGCTACCCATCCAAGGCGGAGCACCATCGTGTGGTGCCGACCTGGAATTACGAGGCGGTGCACGCGCATGGCCCGATCGAAGTGGTGCAGGACGCCGGGCGCCTGCGCGAGATCGTGGCCGGGCTGACCGACGCGCATGAGGCGAAGCGCGCGCAGCCCTGGAGCATGGATGATGCGCCGGCGGAGTTCATCGCCGGGCAGCTGAAGGGCATCGTGGGCGTGGTGCTGCGGGTGGAGCGGCTGATCGGCAAGCGCAAGCTGAGCCAGAACCGGAACGCGGCGGATGCGGGCGGTGCGGCGACGGATCTGGCTGGGCGGGAGGATGCGCGGGATCGGGCGGTGGCGGAGGCGATGCGGGGATAAAGCCGCTAGATGCGAGATCAGGGGCACCCGGCACTCACCCAGACGAAAGGTATTGTGGCAGGCGCCTGGAGATGCCCACTGTAGCACATGTCCTACATAACCGCGCGCGACGCCGAGGCAGGGCAGGAGGTCATCATCACCCGCAACGGCAAGCCGGTGGCGCGGTTGATTCCAGAACCTGCGTCGGCGAAGCGAGTTTTGACCCCTGAGCAGGAGCGAGCGCTTGCGGAGAGCGAAGCTTGGGCGCGGCAGCCGAGGGAAACCACGCCGTGGAAATGGAATCGTGAGGAGCTCTACGAGGACCGCGGCGTTCCAAAAGATCTTCGGTGAGCCTGGTAACGCTCGACGCGAATGTACTCGTCTATGCGATCGAGGCCGGACACTCAAAGCAGGAGGCCGCCCTGGGTATCATTGCCGGCGCGGTACGTTCCGGCGGCCTGATCACCGTGCAAGCCCTGGGTGAGTTCTTCGCCGCCGCCACGCGCAAACGCAAGATTCTAGGTGTTGAGGCCATGGGTCAGGTCATCAGGTGGGGCAAAGCTTTCGGATCGCCAGTGGCACATGATGCGGCAGGCCTTCCTGGAGCCATGGCCGCAGCGACACCGGGCCGCTTCTCCTTCTGGGACGCCATGCTCCTCGCTTCCGCCGAAGCCGCCGGCTGCACCGCCATCATATCCGAGGACATGGCGCCAGGCGCTCGCCTGGGCCGCATCCGCGTGATCCCCGCCTTCGCCGGCGACGCCGTCTCCCCCGAGGCGCTCGCCCTGCTGACCTGACGCTTGCGCCCAACGGCGGCATCGCTACAACCCGCCCCCTCACACGAAGCACCCAAAACATGCCCCGCCAGTTCCGCAAGAAAGTCCGCGGCCGTCCGATCGATGGCTGGCTGATCGTCGACAAGCCTTCCGGCATCGGCAGCACCGACGTCGTGAACAAGGTGAAACGGGCCTTCGATGCGCAGAAGGCCGGCCATGGCGGCACGCTGGACCCGCTGGCCACCGGATTGCTGCCCGTCGCCTTCGGTGCCGCCACCAAGACCGTCCCCTACGTCATGGACGGCACCAAGACCTACCGCTTCACCCTCAAATTCGGCGAAGCGCGCGACAGCGACGACGCCGATGGCGCGGTGACCGAAACCACCGAGGTGCGGCCCTCCGACGAGGCGATCCGGGAGGCGCTGCCTACCTTCACCGGCGACATCATGCAGGTGCCGCCGATCTATTCCGCCATCAAGGTCAATGGCGACCGCGCGTATGATCTGGCGCGCGACGGCCAGGAAGTCGTGCTGGAGGCTCGGCCCGCCCGGGTGGACAGCTTCACCCTGACCGAGCGGCCGGATGCCGACCACGCCATCTTCGAGGTCCAGTCCGGCAAGGGCGTCTACATGCGCTCCCTGGCGCGCGACCTGGCCAAGGCGGTGGGCTCGCTCGGCCACATCGCTGCCCTGCGCCGGCTCTCCGTGGGGCCGTTCAAGGAATGCCACGCCGTGCCACTGGACAGGCTGCTGGTTTCCGCCGATATGCCTGCCCCTTC
>CAXTJY010000048.1:7987-12186 GCA_964244395.1 uncultured Rhodovarius sp. | reverse complement strand
AGAGCGCGGTCATCACGATCGCGTTGGCGGCCAGCAGAAGCACGAGGGATAGGGGGCGCTCGATCGCACCTGCGACCGCATCGGCAAAGCCATCCGCGCGCAGCGCCATATCCGCGAGCCGGTTGTTGCGGCAATCGAAACGCGCAAGATCTTCCGGCAGGCGATGTTCCTCCACGCCGCGCACCCGGCCGATCCAGCCGCCGATGATCGGGTCGAAATCATTGGGGCTCAGGCCGCTGCGCCGGTCGCGCAGCGCGGCGAGATGCGCGACCCGCCCAATGCCCAGCGCGCTGACGGCCGTCATCGCGGCTATGGGCATGGGTGTCATGGCTGCTGCCTCGCTGGTGCGGCGATCAGGACGGCGAAGCCGAGGGAGAGCGCGGCGCCCAGGGCCACCGTGGCACCGATGTCGCGCAGGATGGGCGTGGTGCACAAAGCGAGCAGGCCGAAGGTCAGCAGCGTCATCGCGTTGCAGGTGCCCAGCGTGCGCAGCGTGCGTGCCCGTTCCTCAGCGTCCAACTGCTCCCGTGCCATGAACAGCGCGTAGTCCAGCCCGACGCCGCCGACCAGCAGCAGCGCGGCCAGATGAATGGGCGAGAGGCGGACTCCCGCCAGGGTCAGCAAGGTCACTGTGACCAGCTGGGCGGCCAGGACGGCGCCCAGGACCCGGGCCACTCGCCCGGGTCGCCGCAGCCCAAACCCCAGAACAAGCAGGCTCACCAGCCCCGCCAGCGCCAGCATCCAGGCGGAGCGGGCGGCGAAGCCGGCCAGGATGCCATCCAGCTCGGCACGGACGTCGATCAGGATCGAATCCGGCGTCGCCAGCGCCGCCGGTAGCGCGCCGGGCTGGGTGACGCCGCGGAACTGGATCACCCCCTGCCAGCCGTCGCCGCGCCGCCCCAGAAGCGGGGCAAGCCGCAGGCCCACGGCGCTTTCCGCCACATCCTCGATGCCCCAGGGCCGTTGGCCGCGCGCCGCCGCTACCGCGTCCTGAAACGCCAGGAAAGCCGTGGGACGAAAGGGCAGGCCGGTGCTGACTTCGGCCAGGCGCGCGGCCAGGATTTCGGGGGCGGGCAGTGCGGCGCGGCGTTCCAGCTGGCGCGCCATGGAAGGCAGAACCCGCGCGGCCGCGTCATAGCCCGAGATCATGCTCGCCTCGACCAGGCGATCCAATGCGGGCATCAGCGCCTCCTGCCGCTGCAGCACCGTCTCCGCATCCGGCCCACGGATCAGCAGGAGCTGCCCCGCCTCGGCCGCGCCGACCGCCTCGCGCAGCTCGGCATCCAGGGCCAGGGAGGCGGCAGGCGCGGGGCTGAGCGCCGCCAGATCCGTCTCCCAGCGCGGGCCTCCCCAGCCGGCCAGGGCGCCGCCGGCGAGCAGCGCCACGCCGATGGCGGCCCAGCGGAAGCGGCGCGCGGCATCGATCCGGGCGAGCCAGCGCGGCTCCCCCGCCGCGACGGGTGCCAGCCGGGCCGCGACCACCAGGGGCGGCAGCAGCCACCAGGTCGCCGCCGCCGCCGCCAGCAGCCCGATGGCCGCCAGCACGCCCAACTGCGCCAGCCCAGGGAAGCCCGAGAAGACCAGTCCGCCCAAGCCCAGTGTGGCGGTTGCCACGGCCAGCCAGAAGGCGCCGCGGATCCGCGCGCGCGTGGCGGGCGCGGCCTCGCCATACTTGCGATGGCCGATCAGCAGCACGGGATAATCCAGGGTGACCCCCAGCATGGTGATGCCGAAGCCCAACGCGATGGCATGGACGGCGCCGAAGATCAGCCCCGTCAACCAGATGCCGAGCGCCACCGAAAGCAGCACCGGCACCGCCAGCGCCGCGAGCACCAGGAGCGAGCGGAATCGCCAGGCCAGCAGCGCCACGACCAGCAACGTCGAGACCACGGCGATGCGGTCCACATCGCCGCGAATGCCGCTCGCGGCATCCCGCCCGATCACAGCGGGGCCTGCCAGCAGCAGGCGCGCCGAACCGGGTTCACCTCCGGCGAAAGCGGCGCCGATGGCGGCGAGGCCGGCTTCCTGCGCAGCCAGGTCGGTCGCGCCGCCGGCCAGTACGGCCAGCAACACCGCGCGGGGCGCCTCCCGCTCCGCGACGAACCAGGCACCATCCCGCGTCGTCAACCGGTTGCCGCCCCCCAGCCGGGCCAGCCAGGCGGGAAAGGCGCCGACCGGGTCGGGCAACGCATAGCGCGCAACCAGGGGAGCGGCCGAGGAGCGCAGCCCGCGCAGGACCTCCTCCAGCGCCTCGCGCAGGGCCGCCGTTTCGAAAGCCTGAGCGTTGACGATTGGCGACAGCAGGTAGCGCTGCGCAAAGAGCCGCGCTTCCTCCGCCTCGCTCCAGCCGGCATCCCCGCCGGCAATCCGGCTGAATCGCGCATCGCCGGCAAGATGCGCCTGTATGGCGCGGCTGATGCGGGCCAGATCAGCCTCCGGCGCCGATTCGATGGCGATGAGGACGAGCCCCGCCGTGCTGCCCTGGCGCATTTCCTCCAGCATGGCCTGCGCCGCCGGGCTGACCCCGCGCGGCAGGAAATCCAGCAGATCGCTGCGGATCTCGGTGCGCCAAAGCGCCGCCACGAGCAACAGGATAGCGGCCAGCAGCGCCAGCAGGATGGGTGCGGAGCGGCTGGGCGGAATCAGGGGTGCGGCTCGATACGCAGGGTCTGCGAATCCCCATTGGGTTGCAGCAGGCGGATTTCGCGCGGTTCTGCCAGGGCACCCTCGATGTCCAGCGCGGCCATGGCCTGGCGCATGCGGCCGTCACGCGGGGCCAGCCGCAAGTGCCAGGCGGCCGGGGTTCCGCTGAGGCTGGTGTCGAAGAGCCGCTCCAGCGTCGTCAGATCGCCTGCCAGGGGGGCGCGCATGGCCTCGGCGAAGCCGCGCAGTTGCGGCTGGGCGGCGAGGCTGAACGAACGCGTGGGTTGGCTTGCCCGGGTAACTTCCACCTGGTCGCCGGTGATGCGCAGCGTCTCGGCCTCCGGCGCCTCGGTGTGCTTTTCCAGCAGGTCCGGCCGGCGCCAGAACAGGCGGCCGCTGCTGAGCAAGGGCTGGTCAAGCGCCGCGAAGCGCCGCTCCTCGGTAAAGCGCGCCCGGCGCTCGGGCACCGCGGCCAGGTTCGCGCAAAGCAGGGCCAGAGTGAAGGGACCCTCCCAGCCAGCGGCGCGGCTAAGGGCAGGGGCAAGCAGCGGCAGTGTCAGGATGGAGCGCCGGCGCAGCATGAGGCACAGCCTTCCAGAAGGAGTGGAAATTGAACCACTGGTAGGGATGGGCGCGGCAGCCCTCCTCCAGCAATCGGGCGAAGTGCAGCGCGACCTCGCGCAGATCCTCGGCGCGGCGTTCGCGCCGGAGCGTGATGCGCTCGGCGAAGGGCCCGAAGCGTACCTCATAGCGGCGTGGGCCGGTGCAGACACCGCGGAAGCTCAGCACCGGCGCGCCCAGCATGGCTGCGACGATGAAGGGCCCGGCCGGGAAGGCCGCGTCGCGCCCCATGAAAGGCACCACCACCTCCCGGTCATTCGCTGCGGCGCGATCCGCCAGGATGCCGATGATCTCCCCCCGCTCGATCGCCTCGCGCGCCTGCAGCATGCTGTCCGGCTCGCCCAGTGGGATGATGGCACGGGCCAGATTGGGGTCCAGCTGTTCCAGAAGCGCGGTCATCACCCCCGCGTTGCGCCGATACATCAGCGGCCGCACCGGCACGGGCGAGCCCTGGCCGACATGGCGCAGCACCTCGAAGCCGCCCAGATGGCCGCCCAGCAGGATGCAGCCACGGCCCTGGACGACCAGCTTTTCGAGATGCTCCAGCCCGCTGACCTGCACGGTGAAGTTCTCGGTGCGTCGCGCAAGGAAAAACGGTGCGTCGAGGATACTGCACGCAAAGGCGTGGATATGTCGGGCGACGTCGCGGAGGCTCGGCGGACGCCCAAGCGCGAGAGCAAGATACTCGCGGGACGCCGCCCGGGCCTTGGGCGAGGATGCCAGGAACCAGGCCGTGATGGGCAGCAGCAGCAGGCGCCCAAAACGCCATCCCAGGCGCTGCACCAGGAACAGGCCGAGCCGCGTCCAGAAAGGCGAGCCGCGCTCCGGCAAGGCGGCCCATTCGGGCAGCGCCGCATTCATGCCGCCCGCATGCGCGCGACGCCGCGAACCGCGGCCTCCTCGCCGATCATGCCGGTGAAATGCACCCGCGCGCC
>CAXTJY010000048.1:5575-7977 GCA_964244395.1 uncultured Rhodovarius sp. | reverse complement strand
GGCGGAGGAACTTTGCCTGCTCCAGAGCGGCCACGCCGTAACCGGAATGGGCCGTGGCAAGCCGGGCAAAAACCTCGGCCAGCAGCAGCGCACCCGGCACGATGGGGTTTCCGGGAAAATGGCCGGGCAGGCTTGGGTGACCCTCGTCGATGGTGATCGCACCAGCCGGCGTCATCGGCCATCGGCCCTTGAGGCGAGCGCAAGCAAGGCTTCACGCGGAAGCTTACCGATCTCGTTGCGGGGCAGGCTGTCGAGCATTTGAAGGCGCCTGGGCAGGAAGGCGGGCTCGATCAGGCCGCGCAATTCCTTCAGCAGGCTCGCCCCGTCACGCCCGGGGGCAACGGCGAAAGCCAAGGGCCGCTCGGTGCCGCTGCGCCGGGGCGATGGGTCGGGCATCAGGAAGGCCGCATCGCTCACGCCCTCCAGCCCCGCCAGGATGCGGGTCAATCCGGCGAGCGAGGCGCGGCGCCCGCCGCGCTTGACGATGTCACTGCTGCGCGAAACCAGCCGAAACCCGCCATCGGGGAGCAGATCCAGCACATCCGAGAGGAGGGTGGGCGGCGCGCCCTCCGCCTCGGCCCAGGCCTGCCCGTCGCGTGGGCGAAGCGAGACACCGTCATACAGCGTCCAGGGGTCATCCCGCGCCGTGCGGCGGGAGGCGATGGATCCGACTTCCGTCGCGCCGAAAATCTCCAGCACGGGCGTGTTCCACAGCGCTTCGGCACGGGCGGCGAGGCTGGGTTCGAGCGGCGCCGTGGCCGAGATGATGGCATGCAGGACAGGCAGGGGCGTCGCCGTCTGCACCAGCGCCCCGAGATGCAGCGGCGTGGTGATGAACACCGGCTCTGCCGCGATGCCCGGCTCGGCATGCAGGGATGCGGCCGCAGCCAGGTTGGCCGCCGCGTCGCCCGGGAAGAAGGAGGCCGCACACCATGTGATGATCGAGGCGTGCAGCGGCAGCAGCACCATCGTCTCCATGCCGTACATATGGGTGGGCGAAACGGTGCCCACCAGCGGTCGTTGAAGAACGCCGCCATGCAAGTCGAACCGCCGGGCTGCGGCCCGGTTTCGTGCCTCCAGCGCGCCCCAACTCTTGGCATGCGCCGAGGGCCTGCCGGAACTGCCGGAGGTGACGCCGATCAGGGCGGTCAGGCCCGCCGGAAACACCGGGTTACCGGGCATGGGGCCCTCGCCATCGGCAGGCTGGATGGCCGCAATACTGGCCCCGACCAAGCCGGGGGGGTGAGCGGCGGCCTCATCCAGCAGGAGATGCGCGCCGGGAAACTGCGCCATCAGGGCCGCGATGCCGGCGGGCGAAGGATCCGTCACCAACACGCAGGGCGTGGAGCGGAGCATGGAGGCGGCCAGGGCGATGGCGGTGCCGCTGGGGTCCCGACAAAGGTTGAGATAGGCACCAGCCGGCGGCAGCTGCGCGGCCACGCGGGCGGCAGCGCGCAGGAAGCTGGCACCGGTGACCCGCTGCACCACCCGGCCCGGTCGCCAGTACAGAATGTCGTCGAGCGGACGCTGCAGCAGTGCCGTGGAGCCCGCCGCGCGGCCGACGTTCTCAAGAAGCATCTGTTGCGAAGCGCTGGCGCTGCCCATCACGTGACGGCAGCGGTATCCGCAGCTCGCGGCAAATGGGCCGCGATATATTCGGTCAGGCTGCTCAGGGAGCCAAAGATCCGCTTGTTGTCCGGATCGTCCGAGCGAAGCTGGACCCGGTAGCGCTCCGAAACGATGACCGCGATCTCCAGCGCGTCAATCGAGTCCAGGCCCAGGCCCTCGCCGAAGAGTGGCGCCTCGGGATCGATCTCGGCAGCGGCGGTCTCCAGTTTCAACGCCGCCACGATGGTCTGTGCGAGGTCTGCCTGAAGTGCCGCGATGTCGCCACTGCTTGCGGTAAATGCCAACATTGCCATGATCTGGCTCGATATTCTTTCAGTGTCCGCGTAGGGAGGCTGGCTCGCTTGAAGCCAGGCGCCGCTTGGACTTGCGTGCGAATGGATTGAGTTACGCTGGAGCAACTTCATAGCAGCCCGAGGCAAGCCGTGACAATTCTTCTGGTTGTGACGGCCTTGCTGGGCCCGGCCCTGGTGCACAGCCTGGCCCTTGGCCATGGCGAGGCGCTGTGGCTCATGCCTTTCCTGGCCTTGCAGCTCGGTCTCGCGGTGGCACACGGCAAAGGATACTGGCTGTGCCTCTGGCCGGTGGCGACGGCGGCGGCGATCCTCGCAGCCCCCCTCCTGCACATGGATGCGCGGGGCGCCGCGCTGGTGATCTCAGGCATCTCCCATGCCGGGTTCTTCGCCGCCTTGGGCCTTGGGCTTGGCGCTTCGCTACGCAGGCCAGGGCCGGACCCGATCACTCAGCTGGCCCAGCGGCTGGACCCGAACTGGCGT
>CAXTJY010000048.1:3039-5565 GCA_964244395.1 uncultured Rhodovarius sp. | reverse complement strand
ACACCCGCGGCGTCGCCATCGGCTGGACCTGCTTTTTCCTGGCACAGTGTGTGATCTCCGCCCTGCTAGCCGCGCTCGCCCCGCGCGACATCTGGTCGCTTTTCATCAATGTGCTGGACCTGCCGCTGGTGGCGGCCATGTTCATCGCCGAGCATCTGCTTCGCCGCCGCCGTTTTCCCTGCCACCCGCATATCGGCCTGCTGGGCGTGGTCCGCGCGGTGCGGGATGGGCGTTTGTGGTGAGGCCGATATCCTGAAAAGCCCCTGGCGGCCCCGGCCGTTCATTCTCGCATCCTTGCTGCTGCATGCCGGCGTGCTGGGCGTGGTGGCGGCGCTGCCGCCAGCCTGGCCTTGGGCGCTGGGCGCGGTGGTTGCGGACCACCTTGTGCTGACCGTGCTGACCCTGTTCCCGAACGGCCAGTTTCTCGGTCGAAGCCTCCGCCGCCTGCCGCCGGCGAAGGCGCGCGGGCATGTCGCGCTCACCTTCGATGACGGCCCGGACCCAGAGGTCACGCCCCGCATCCTGGACTTGCTCGAACGCTACGGCGCGCGCGCCACCTTCTTCTGCATTGGCGAGAGGGCGGCGCGGCACCCTGAACTGGTGCGCGAGATCGCGGCGCGTGGCCACGCCATCGGCAACCACACGATGCGTCATCCCGGCTGGTTCGCGCTGCTCGGGCTCGCTGGGCAGCGCCAGGAATGGCAGGATGCACAACATGTACTCCGCAGGCTGGGGATGGCGAGCGATCTGGTCCGTGCGCCGCTCGGCCTGCGCAGCCCCCTTTCGGATCTGGTGTTCCATCAGCTTGGGCTGCGGCATGTCGGATGGAGCAAACGGGGCTTCGACACACGCTGTGGCAATGCGGCCCTTGTTCTGGCCCGCATCACGCAGCGGTTGAGCCAGGGGGACATCATCCTGCTGCATGACGCCAATGCCAGGCTGGATGCAGGTGGCGAGCCGGTCTGCCTGGCCGTGCTGGAACAGCTGCTGCCGCTGCTTGCGGCGCGCGGGCTTACCTCCATCCGGCTGCAGGGCTGAGCGGCGCCGGCATTGCGCCCCGATCAGGTGCTGCGCGAGAGCTTCCGCGCTACCAGCACCGGTAGTCGCAACAGGAAGCCGAAGAACAGCCGCGCATGCATGCGCGTCAGCAGCCAATTGTCCCGCCCGTAGCGAAAATGGGAGACGCCGCCCTGCGCCGGCGCGATGTAGCGTACCCGGGCGGGCAGGTTCACCGCAGGCACGCCCGCCCAGATCAGCCGCACCGCCGCCTCCGGGTCGAAATCGAAGCGCCGCATGCCGCGCTGCCGCCGCATGATCCGAAGCAGCGGCGCAATGGGATAGACCCGGAAGCCGAAAAGGCTATCCCCCACGCCCAGCCATAAGGTTTCCAGGTTCACCCAGCCATTGGAAATCCGCCTTCCGCGCACGCGCAGCTTCGGCGCCTCCGGGCCGAAAACGGGAACGCCCAGCACCATCGCCTGCGGCGCTTCCTGAGAAGCCGCCATGAAGGCGGCGATCTGTTCCGCCGGGTGCTGGCCATCGGCATCCATGACCAGGGCGTGGGTGAACCCCTGCGCATTCGCTTCTTCCAGACCGGTCAGAACCGCAGCCCCCTTGCCGCCATTGCACGGCAGGCGGAGTACGCGAAACCCCGTTTCCGGGTCATCCCGCAAGGCATCCGCCGCCCCGTCGGTGCTGCCGTCACTGACCAGCCAGACCGGCGCCCAGCAGGACCGTGCGGCGATAAGGGTTTCGGCCAGGATACGGCCGGTGTTGTAGCTCGGGATCAGCACCAGATGGCTGCGCGATGGGATCAAGGGGGCGTCACCGCAGGCTGCAGGCGTTGCGCGAAGAGGCTTTGCAATTCCCGGGCGAAGTTCTCGGCGCGACCCTGCACGACAAGCCGTGGCCCCAGCGTCACGCGGTAGATCAAAGGAAAATCAGGACGCCGCCACAAGGGCCAGCCTTTACGCAGGTAGGGCGAGTTGCTTTCGATGAAAAGCGCCTGGACTGGCGCCCGCGCCTGTTTGGCGATGAGGGCAAAGCCCGGCTTGAATTCGCCCATCTTGCCCGCCGGTTGGCGCGTGCCTTCCGGGAAGATCAGCAGGCTGGAACCTTCCCGCAGGGCCGTGGCCGCGTTGCGGATCAGGCGCAACGGCTCGTCGTTGCGGATATATCCGGCCAGACGCCCGCCACCAAGCAGCGGGTGGCTCCAGAGGCTGCCCTTGATGATGCAAACCGTGCGCGGAAGGCAGGAGCCCAGCAACAGGATGTCCAGCAGGGCCAGATGGTTGGCGGCAAAGACCAAGCCACGCGCCCCATGCAGTTCTGCGAGCGCCGAGAGATCCACCCGCGCGATTCCCAGCCGGCACATGACCCAGAGGAAGAAGCTGAAAAACACCATGATCGCCTTTTGGCCCAGACGCTGGCCCAGGCGCCGCGGCAGCAGCGGGGCCAACACAGTGGCGAAGAGGCTCCAGCCGAAGAAGCAGACGGCCAGGAGCGTCAAAACCAGGAAGAAACTGA
>CAXTJY010000048.1:0-3029 GCA_964244395.1 uncultured Rhodovarius sp. | reverse complement strand
TCGGAAGCCATATGGAGGCTGGTTCCCTACAGGGGAGACGTTTGTTAGCTTCGCGCCGTTGTAGCAAAGTTCGGGGGTCGTTGCACCCCGGAGTCCGCCTATGGCGACCCTAGACTTGGTACAAGCCCTTCGTTGCAGGAACGCTGAACTGACCCAGCCCCATCCGGATCTCACCGAGTTTTATGAGGACGCCAACGAGCGGGAAGCCTTTGTCCGCCGGCTGTTCGATAACAGCGCCGCCGATTACGACCGTATCAACAGCCTGATGTCACTGGGTTCAGGCGCCTGGTATCGGCGGCGCGTGCTTCGTGACCACGGGCTTGGCCCTGGGCAGCGCGTGCTCGACATCGCCGTCGGCACCGGCCTTTTGGCGCGCGAGGCGGTGGGGATTGTGGGGCTTGACGGCCTCGTCGTGGGGGTCGACCCGAGCTTTGGGATGCTGACGCAAGCGCGCGCCAGCCTTGCCCTGCCTCTGGTCCAGGGGCAAGCCGAGACGCTGCCGTTCGCCGATGCCAGCTTCGACATGGTGACCATGGGCTATGCGCTGCGGCACATGGCCGACTTCGGCAGCGTTTTCAAAGAATTATGGCGGGTCCTGAAGCCTGGCGGCAGCCTCCTCGTACTGGAGATCGCCCGCGCCGAAAGCCGGATTGCCCAGGCTGGTGCCGGGCTGTGGCTAGGCCGGATGGTCCCTGCGCTTTGTGGGTTGTTCATGCCCCGCGGGCAGGGACGATTGCTGATGCAATACTATTGGGAAACTATCGAGGAATGCGTTCCTGCTCAGACTATCGAGCTTGAGCTTCGCGAGTCTGGTTTCACTGAAGTCAGCAGCTCGGCGACGTTGATGATCTTCAGGGAATATCGCGGTGTAAAATATCGCACGGCGTCATGAGTTGATTTCTTGGTATACCGCTTAGCTTCACCCGGGTCTTCCCAGGGGAAAGCCGAATCGAGGCCAAGATCTTGCCGGGCGAGACGGAGGAACCCAGGCGGTGACCTATGCCTACACCGGCAAGGCCCCTGACAGCGGGGCTGGCTGTCGGTGGTTGCGCCGCGTGTCGGATTGCGCCGACGGGTTTTTTCCGGTTTTCTGGCCGAATAGAATTAATAGCTTGCGGGCAGTCTGCGGTGTTCCCCGCCGCTGGGGGCACCAAACCGTCACTTCATTGCGGCTCGATTCCCGCCAGGCGGATCAGCTCCAACCACTGCCTCTGATCACGCTCCATCCACCGGGCCAGTTCGGCACGACCGGCGGGGTCGACCTCTGCGCCGATCGTTGCCAGCCGCTGTCGGAATTCCGGCTGCGCTACAAGCCGACCGACCGCGCCTTCCAGCCGCTCCAGCACAGGCGCCGGCGTGCCGGTGGGCGCCACCAGGCCGATCCAGGTGACCAGTTCCGTCCCGGGCCAGGTCTCGGCCAGCGTCGGCACTTCCGGCAGCTGGCTGCTGCGGCCGCGGGAGGAGACGGCCAGCGCGTTCAGCCGGCCAGACCGCACCAAGGGCACGCCGTTGCCCACATCGATCACCCCCATCGCGATCTGCCCGCCCAGCAGATCGGTGATGGTCAGCGGCGTGTCGCGATAGGGCACGGCCAGGATGTTCGCCGCGCTGACCTGGCGAAACTGCGCCAGGGCGACCTGCGCGCTGGACGAGCCGTAGGCGACGGGCACGCCCTCTCGCTGCCGCCGCGCATGCTCGATGAAGCCCGGCATGTCCCGGGCCGGAAAGTCCGCCCGGGTGACGAAGAGGAAGGCCGTGGAGGCGAAGCCGGCGATGGGCGCGAAATCCGTTCGCGGATCGTAGGGCAGCGCGCGGAACAGACCCATATTTCCGGCCATGGTGGTGCTGGAGCCGACGAGCAGCGTATAGCCGTCCGGCCGCGCCCGGGTGAGGTATTGGGTGCCGACCACGCCGGCCGCGCCGGCCCGGTTGTCGATGATGACGGGCTGGCCCAGCAGCTCCTGCAGGCCCTGCGCGATCGGGCGTGCCGCATTGTCGGTGAAGCTGCCCGGGCCGTAGGGCACGACGATGGAGATCGGCCGGGTGGGGTAGTCCTGCGCAGCCGCGCGCCATGGCAGAAGGCCAGCCGCGCCGAGGCCGACTGCGCAGCGACGGCCGATGTCGGCGCTTTCCCACTTCATCATTGGCCGCTCTCCCGCCTGTCGCCGCGCGTCGGCGGCTTTTCGGCACACTATCTGATTGTGCGGCCTGTCAAAGCCCAGGCCCCTGGCGGGCACCGGCGCGGTACGACGCTTCTGGAGGACAAACGGCCAACGCCGTGGGCCGCGCCTCCGTCCCGCGCGCCATCATCCGTCTACCCCATGCCATTGCGCGAGGGCGCGGCTCCGCACAGGCTGGGGAGCCGAGGAGACGACAGCATGACCGAGTTCGACCCCGCCACGCATCGCATGGTGCCGGAGCAGCGCTGGTTCGAGGATTTCTCCCTGGGCGAACGCTTCCTGCTGCCAAGCCGGACGATGACGGACGCCGTCTTCCTGGCCTTCCAGGCCGCCAGCGGCGACAACCACCCTGTCCATTACAACGCCGAATACTGCCGTGCCCGCGGGATGCCGCACATGCTGGCACATGGCCTGCAGACGCTGATCCAGACCGCGCCCGGCGCCGGAATCTTCCCCTTCCTGGTCGAGGATTCGCTGGTCGGTTTCCTGGAGCAGTCCAGCCGCTTCCCCAAGCCTGTCTTCTCCGGCGACACGCTGTATCCCACGTTGGAAGTGGCCGAGCTGACGCCGCGCCGCACCACCGGCGTGATCGGCCTGCGCAGCACGATCCATAACGGGCGGCGCGAGCTGGTGCTGGAAGGCTCCATGCGGTTCATCATCCGCATGCGGGCACCAGTGGCCGAAGTGGGTACGCCATGAGACGCGAGCGCGGCACCCTGCTCCGCCCGGATTGCCAGCTGCATTACGAGGTCACGGGCGAAGGCCCTGCCCTGGTCTTCGCGCATGGGCTGGGCGGCAACCATATGTCGTGGTTCCAGCAGGTCGCGCATTTCGCGCCGGACTTCCGCT